>JASHRR010000993.1 GCA_030037185.1 Xanthobacteraceae bacterium
AGGATGGCGTCGAGAAATTTCTTCGGGATGTTGTTTGCCTCGGCGATATCAATACACTGTGCGGTCTCGCCTTTGGGAAGACATGACAGATGAACCACGGCCTTGAGGCCATACTTGCCTTTTGCAGTGAGCATTTGTCGGTGACCCCATTAGACAAGAAGCGCGATAATTGCATAACGTCTATAGATAACATTGGTTATAGAAAAATCCAGTGCCAGAGCGCATAATCGCGGAATGATTTCGCTTTTTTGGTCGATTAATTGACTCTTGAGTGGACTATATAAGCTCCCTCGCGAGTGCGGAGCCACACGATTTTGCCCATGCGTCGATGCTGGTGCGCGCGAAGGCGGGGGCGGCATCGGTTGGGTTGAGATAGACCGGCGTCAAGTTCGATCTCGGCATCACCCGCGAGCAAATTCGCGGCACATCCCTGTATGCGGAGTTGATCGCCGACACCACGCGCGGGCACTTCAAGCGAACCACAGAAGAACGAGACATTACTGAGCGCGCCAAGCGCGAATACGGGTCGATAGGACCGCCGCGACGAATGGCCCGCCGTCCTTTCCGGCGGACAGAAGCAGTGCGTGGCGCTCGCCCGCGCCTCGTGAGCCGATCGCGCATGCTCGCGTTTGATGAGCCGCTTGGGGCGATTGATGCCCACACCTCACCCACATCTCAATGCAGAAACTGCTGGAGCGCGTCTGGCTCGACCAGAAGTTCACCGTCGACGTGACATTGGCGGACCGCGGTTGACACGAGGCTGGCGAAATCGCGCTCGATCTGCACATCGACCCGCCGCGGCCGCGTGAGCACGGTTCCGTTGGCGGCGCTGGAGGGCCGCATCCTGCGACGATCTGTTTCGCAATTCGCGTGCCCGAGAGGACGCCTGAGGCTGTATGTCGCCGACATCATTGCCGACACAGAGGAAATCTCAAAGGCGGCATGAATTTTATAGTTGACTCAATTGATAGAGTATTGTCAAATCTCCAACATCGCGTCTGTCATGGGCGCGATCGCGGGAATTTGATGGAGCAGCTTGCGCCGCGTCAGCAAATCGCTAAAGCGCCACGAAGCGTCTTCGTGGGCTCCCTATTCCGTAGAGTTGCTGCGATGAAGCTTCGTTTATTTATGTCCGAAAGTTCCTCCCCGGACCACTTCTCCTGCCGCTGTGCCTCGGCCGCGACCGGCGTGTGCCAGCATCCACGCCGCCAATGATCCTCCATGCAGTCTTGGGTCAGGACGCCGGCGATGCCGGCGGCAGGAGCCTTTATGTACGACACATATATCATCGAAACACGCAAGGGAGCGGCCGGCATTGTGGTCCGCGATGGACTCGGTTTTCGTTTCTTCGCGGCCACCCATCATTTCAGTCATCTCGACGGCCAGCTCTTCGGCTCGCCAAAGGACGCCGAAGCTGCGGCGCAGCGGCACATTGGGGGCGTCAGGGAAGCACCGAGCACGTCGCGCAAGGACTACCTAGTACGGCAGCGCTCAATCTGACGGCACCAGGCGTTAAGTAGGGGATGGCTATACAATCTCGATGTCACACATCTTCAAACAGCGCCGTCGACAAGTAGCGCTCCCCGGAGGATGGCAGCATGACGACGATATTCTTCCCCGCCATGCGTGGGCGCTCGCCTATCTCCAAGGCCGCCGCGATCGCGGCCCCCGACGAGATGCCGCCCAATATTCCCTCATAACGCGCGAGCGCTCGGGCGGTGTCGAAGGCTGTCTGGCTTGAGATGGTAATGACCTCGTCGATGACTGAACGATCAAGAATATCCGGCACGAAGCCGGCGCCAATGCCCTGAATCCTGTGAGCGCCCGGCTTGCCGCCGGACAGCACGGGGCTCTCTTTGGGCTCCACGGCGACGATACGCAGGGACCGCTTCCGTGGCTTGAGAACCTGGCCGACGCCCGTAATGGTCCCGCCGGTTCCGACGCCAGCCACAAATACGTCTACGTCGCCGCCCGTGTCGTTCCAAATCTCCTCTGCGGTGGTAACGCGATGGATCTCAGGATTCGCACGATGCTTGAATTGCTGCGGCATCACGGCGTGGCGGACTGTGCGGACCAATTCCTCGGCCTTTTCCACCGCTCCGCGCATTCCCTGGCTTGCCGGCGTCAATACGAGTTCGGCACCGAGCAGCTTGAGCATCTTGCGCCGTTCCATGGACATGGATTCGGGCATGACGAGGATCAGGCGATAGCCTCGAGAGGCCGCCACAAAAGCAAGTGCGATACCGGTATTGCCGGAAGTCGGTTCGACCAGCACACTTTCTGGTCCGACCAGCCCTACGGTTTCCATGTCTTCGATCATGGCGACGCCAATACGATCTTTGACGCTCGCAGCTGGACTGAGGAATTCGAGCTTGGCGAGAACGTTGGCCTTGACGCCATGCATCTTGGGTAATCGGAGGAGCTTCACGATCGGCGTGTCGCCAATGGCTTCGGTAATGGAGCCGAAGATCCGCCCCCGGCCAGGCTTTGTCTTGGATTTCGCACGGGCGGAGATGTGAGTCGTTGTTCCGGTTGACATGAGGCCTTCAAGAAAATTCCGAAAAAGGATTGGACGACGTCGCCGCCCGTGGAATCACGAGCAACGTATAAATAGATCACTGAACGGCGGTGTCAAAAAGAGCCAGCGAGATTGCAGAGGGGAGCCGATTTCTGCCGGAAATGGCCCATCCGTTCCGGGCGGCACAAGACCGAACCCACCACCAGGGCGCTAACGGCGAGCCGGTCACGCATCTCTGAAGTCGCGACCAAGCATTTCAATCACTTACAATTTGCAGGATTTGCACCGCCAGGCCGATCAGTTTCCGTCGCGTTCATCGCTGACTTCCGAAGCCGATTTCAGGTCACATGCCTCCGCGGCACTGATAAGCCTTGTTGCCGCAGGCAATGGCTGAGGACGCGAAACGGCCGCCCTACCCTATATTCGCCCGTCGTTCAGGCGCGGCTGCAAATCGTCGTACGTGGCCGCACCTCGTGGGCGAACCGGTCTCGGCTTCGAACGACCGAGAGGGCTGGACGAGATCAGGAGATCTGTAAATGAAGATCTCGATGCCCATCGCCGCGAAGTCGCGGATGCACCGCGCGACCGTATCGGGGCTGCCAACAACCGCTCGGCGGTGCCGCCGTTGGAACCTACACGGGGGGGAAGATCCGCCTCGCGAAAGCACGGCCCGCCGACCTTCACTCTAGGTTTGGATACCCGAGATCTTCGGCCTCCTTCTCATAGTCCGCCAGCCGCTCATAAGCAGATGTATTCAGCACAGACACGGCTGTCAGGCCGAGCGTCTCTCGTGTGCCGGCGGTTGCAGGGTCCGAGAACAGCGTATCAAGGGATTGCCGGAGCGTCGCCACCGCCCGCGCATCCGTCGTTGTGCTGGTCACAAGGGGAGGCGATGGGCTCGGGGCCGTTTGTGCCAAAATCCGATAATGCATGGCGTCCGCTGGCCGAAATTTTTGAAACAAGCCCCAGGTCACGCAGTCAATGGCGCAGAGCTCGATCGTTTCCCTACGGAGCTGATCAAGGCTCGCAAGGTGTCCGCCCGTCATCACCACTTTCCGAAAAAAGGGCCGGCCTTCGGCGATCCGCGCAAGCGTGAGCCGTGGCAGATTCATACCCGAATTGGATAGTCTGCTATTGCAGCCGAATACGCGTCCCCGCACATCCTCAAGCCGCTCAGTTGGATCTTTCGCCCGGACCATGAAGAAGCCGCAATGATTTGGGCCTTCACATCCCGCAAAGGCAAAGGAAGGTGTCGCAAGAACCGTGCCTTGATCGCGGAAAACTTTGAACAACGGATAACCGCAGATCTGGGTAAATAGAACTTCGGGACCGATACCCTCCCGTACGGGCGCGCGAGCGCCCTCAAACACCACATCGTCGATGTCGACTCCCTCAGCGACGAGACGCACTCCTAACTCATTCCAGAAGGCAGCCGTCGCCGTTGTCGTTTCTGGAAAAGGATACATGGGGAGGCTTGCAGATCGCATCGTGTTGTGCCCTGCGTCCTTGTCCTCAGGGGCGGCTGTTCCAGGTGCCATATGGCTGCCGCCAGTGCCGACGATTGAAGTTCATACACTACTCCGGTGACCTCGTTCAGCGATGCCGCAACGCATCGCGCTCCGGAAGCTTCACGCGAGGTGAGGGCCGTAAAGATCGGATCGAATGATGGCGCCAAGCCGTGGCCGGTATCGACGGGTTGTTGGCCGGTCCCAGACTCGAGGGATGAACGGGAATGAAGTTTGGCCTGATCAGCCATCGCCGCGCGATCTCGCCGTAGCCCTTGAACACAAACCCGCCGTTGTGGGCGATGATGCGATCGCGATGCTCGCGCCAGATGCGCGGTACCTTGTACCACGGCGCGGCCGGAAAGACGTGGTGTACGGCGTGCAAGTTGTTCCAAAGGAAAAGGAGGCCGAAGACCCAATTTGATTCAACGATCGCTGTGCGTTCTTCCGCCCGCTCGCCCCAACGGTGCTCAATGTAGCTGCGCATCATCCCAAAAACGAGACCCGGATAAAGAAAGGCTGCGAAATAGAGCCAGGCCGGCATGTCGAAGATCGCCGTCACTGCCACAAGGATAAATCCAAACGCGACTAGATGACGAAGCCAGATGCCGACGTTTGCGGTGT
>JASHRR010000115.1 GCA_030037185.1 Xanthobacteraceae bacterium
CTGGGCGGGCTTTCTTCAGGCAGATCATCGCGCGGCCCGGGCCGTGGTTCGCAGACCGGGCTTGCGGGCCGCGCGTCGCAGGCCGGTCGCTCTGTCGCGAACACGCGCGGCTTGTCGCGAGGACGAGGGATGCTCGCGACCCGCGTAGCGCCGGGATTTTCGAGGCGGGCCTTCGCACGCGAGGCGTTCGGGCGTGGGGGCTTCGGGCGCTTCCACCGTTTCGGAGTATTCGGCTGGTTCGGTCCCGTGTTCTGGCCTTACGCCTACGAAGATATCTACTGCGATGTTTTCTGGGGCTATTGGGGTTACGGCTGCGCCGATCCTTATTGGAGCCTCGCCTACGGCAACCCGTTCTGGGATTATGGCTACGGCGACATCTATGGCGGGCTGTTCTCCCCGTTCGGTTTCGACGACCTCGCCGCGTACCTGCCGAACGGTGCAAGCGACGGGGGCCGCCCGCGGTCAACCGTTGCATCCTCCTCGCAGGTCGCTGCCCAGATGTGTGGGGACGACACCCGCGAAGTTGCCGGCTGGCCGATCGATCGCATCCAGCGGCTGGTATCGCCGAATGAGCAGCAACGCATGGCGCTCGACGAGCTTGCGGACGCCTCGACGAAGGCCGCCCAGATCATCAAGACCGCATGCCCGACATCGGCGGCCTTCACGCCGACAGGGCGGCTCGCCGCTATGCAACAGCGGATCGAGGCCATGGAACAGGCGGTCGAGGAGGTGCGAGGGCCGCTCGATACGTTCTATGGCGATCTGACGGACGAGCAAAAGGCGAAGCTCAACGCGGCCAATCAGGAGACGGCCCAGCGCAATGGGCGGGCTCAGGGATTGACGCAAGGCTGCACCAAAAACGCCGCGACCGACTGGCCGCAGGCCCGGATCGAAGCCGCGGTGCGGCCAAACGAGGAGCAGCTCGGCAAGCTCAAGGCGCTGCAGGATGCGGCGGCGCAAGCAGCCGACGAGCTTGCAGCTTCCTGCCCATCCGAGATGCCGGCCACCCCGCCGGCCCGGCTTGCCGCCGTGTCAAAGCGGCTCGACGTGATGCTTGGGGCCGTGAAAAGCGTGCGCGCCGCGCTTGACGGCTTCTACGGCGATCTCAGCGATGAGCAGAAGGCGCAGTTCAATAGGATCGGACAGTCGCGCACCGCAGAACGCTAAGCTTCAAGACCGAACGTACGCTCTGTCGGCCGGCCGATCGCCGGCCGATCTTTTTGCTCATCGCACCGAGGCTGCGGCCGGGTGAGCGCGCATGTGGGCCAGCACCGCAGATGTCGGCCAGCAGTCGAGCTTAAGGCCGTTGGCCTTCTGGTAGGCGCCGAGGGCCGCGCGGGTTTTCATGCCGGCCTTGCCGTCGATCTTGTCCTCGTAGAGCCCGCGCGCCGTCAGGTCTTTCTGCATGGCTTCCACGTCGGCAGTGTGCATCTGCGCGCCTTTGCTCCACGGCGTCTCGAAAGGCCGGGCCTCGCCGATACGGTCGCTGAGGTGGCCGACGAACAATGCGTACAGATCGGAAAAATTATAGTCCTTGATGACGAAATAGTTCTTCGTCGCCAGAAACGTCGGGCCGTAAATTCCTTCGGGCTGCAGGACGGACGCGGTCTCGGCAAGCTCGGCTGGACGCAGCTGCCGCCCGTAGGCAGGAACAAAGCCTGCCTTCAGCCAATCGCCGATCGGGCGCACCACCTCGGGCACACCCTGCGTGCAATCGAAGCTCTCTGGCGCGTGCACCTCGTAGGCCCAATGCTGGCCGGGTTGCCAGCCCTTGTCGGCCAGCTGCTTGGCGGCCGAGGCCAGCGCGTCCGGCACCGAATGCCAGATGTCGGGGCGGCCGTTGCCCTCAAAGTCAACCCCATATTTGTAGAACTCCGACGGAAGGAACTGGGTGAGCCCCATGGCGCCTCCCCAGGAGCTGCGCAAATCGGTGGGCCGGACACCGTCCTCCAGCATCTTTAGGGCGAGCAGGAATTCCTGCCGGAACATGTCCTTGCGCTTGCCCACATAGGCTTGCGTCGCCAACACCTGAATGGCGTTCTGCCCCGAACTGTGGATGCTGAAATCGCTTTCCCGGCCCCAGATCGCGAGCACGACGGCGCCGGGCACGCCGAATCGCTGCTCGATGCGATCGAGTACAGAGCGGTATTGCTCCCGCAGCTTCGCCCCCTTTGCTGCGAGTCGGGAAATCGTCGCTTCTCTGAGGTAGTCGGCAGGCGTTCGAACGAATTCGGGTTGGCCGGGCTGCGCCTCCAGGCGGCCCGGGATTGCGAGGTCAGGCAGCGAAAAATCCGGCTCCAGTCCTCGCGTCGCGTCCTCAAAGGTGGCGCGCGATACCCCGATCGCCTGCGCCTCCGGCCATAGTGAGACGAGCCATCGTGTGAAGGCGGCGTCGGCCGCGAAGCTGCGGGACGCATTGGCCAAAAGCAGCGTCGAAACCAGGGCGAACAAAGAAAGAACAAGCAAAGTCGCCGCCAACTTCGGCAAAGTGGGGCGCAATCCACGCCAGCTGATATGTACGTTCATGGCACCTCGTCGATCGCCCCAACGTTCTGCGAACTCGGGCGAATCGGCAAACCAAAGGGCGCCGGCGGACAATTCCCCGAGAATACGCGCTGGACGGATCTCGTGAAAATTTCCAGTAATGTCAATCCCCTGCGCGGTTTTGATGCGATCCCGATTGCGCTTTAAAGTTGGCTTGCCGGTGGATATTTGCTGCAGTGTGCCACCTGTTGCAATTGCGCCGCAGCAAAGTCGCGAGTGTTATGATGCTACTGGGGTTCGTTGGCGAACACTCTCTAGGCCGCCCTTCTGGCTTCATCGCTCACCGCGGAGGCCGCCAATAACAAAAACTGCGGCGGAGGCCGCCAATGACACTGGCGCCGGGCCGGCAGTGCCCCGTCCAGAGGGGGCGACCCCACGCGATGCTTCAAACCCTTGGGTTGGCCGAAAGCGTGCGCGCATGCGCGCGCGCCGAAAATTGACTACCTCAGCAGCTTGATCCGAGCCACCTGCGCGCATTCGTCGAAGACCTTGAAATAGCGCTGCACGGCATCACGACCCACCTCGAGCGGATGCGGCTCGCCGCGCCGCCGCGCCGCCAGCATCCTGATCTTGGAAGCGGCGTTGTCGAATTCCGACTGGTTCGTCATCAAAACGGTGGCGCCGGCGGCCGCCGCCGCGGCGGCGAATTTGCGCGCGGAACTGATGTAGGTGTCGAAATGCGCCACGTCGTTTACGAAATTGAACTCCGTGCCGCCCGAAAACGCAACTGTCAGCGGCTTGCCGTTATCCTTCACCTCGAAGATCATGGAGACCGTGCCGGGCGTATGGCCGGGCATCAGCATCAGAGTCACGCTACGGCCGCCAAGCGTGATCATTTGGCCGTCCTGAGCGACGATATCACGCTTGGGCTTGCCGTTCGGAAACCGATTGACGGATTGCTCGATCATCTCCCAATCGCCTTCGCCGATGACGATACGCGAGCCGAAACGCTCCTGCATCAGCTTGGCGCCGCCGACCTCACCCGGATGGGCGTGGGTAATAATGACGTATTTGACGCTGGCGGGATCGAAACCGAGCTTTCTCAAGCCCCCGACAATGACGTCCTCGGCCTCATATTCGAACGTCGTGTCGATCAGGATGATTCCGTCAGGCGTCGTGAGCGCCCACGACGAGCGGTCTTTTGTGCCGACGAAATAGACGTCATCGAAGACCTTCGCGGGTTCGGTATACCAGCGCATCCGGTCGGGCGGCGGCGGCCCCGGCTTTACGTCCGGTGTTGGAGCGTTTCGCGGCGCGACGCACAAAGCGGCGAGCAAGCCAGGAAAATCGAAACCCGCTGCCCTCTTGGCGGCCGCAAGATGCGCGTCGATCGTGTCCGATGCAGGCTGCGCGCCGGCCGGCGCCAAGCCGATGGCGGTGGCGGCCGCAAACGCGAAGAGATGACGTTTCATGACGAACTCCCCATGCCGGTGCCGCAGCAACCCGTTTGCGCCAGACGACCGCTGAAAGCTACATTATTTGTCGGCCGGGCAAAACGCTTCCGGCGGCGCGATCGTCGTTGACAACATGGCCGGCAGCCCTTGTGGTCGCTCGGCGATAGCCGATCTTTGCGAGCGGTCGGCTTTAAGATTTTTGCGCCGCGCCCTTTCGCGCCTCCAGCAGGTCCGCCATGGCATCGACCGCCAAAGGATAGCCGTTCACGCCGAGGCCGCAGATGAGCCCCGTGGCCGCGAAGGTGACATAGGAGTGGTGGCGGAACGCCTCGCGGTTATGCGGATTCGAAATGTGCAATTCGATGATTGGCTGTTTGACCATGTTGAGCGCATCGAGGATCGCGATCGAAGTATGCGTGAAGGCAGCCGCGTTGATGATGATGCCGTCGGCGTTGTCGATGGCGCCATGGATCCACCCGATAAGCTGCGCTTCGCTGTTCGACTGATGGAATGCGATCGTAAGTCCCCGCCTCTCCGCACGGCGCCGGCACATCTCCTCAACCTGAGCGAGTGTCGTTGTCCCATAGATGTGCGGTTCTCGGGTGCCGAGGAGATTGAGGTTGGGGCCATTCAAGATCAGGATGGGCTTGCTCACGGGAGCCTCGTTTCGAAGGGGGCGCACAGCGCAAGACGTGGACGTTTTGATGTAAGCGGCCGCGGCGCCAACGCTTCGACGCGCGCTCGTCGGGTCTGCGGTCTCCACCTATAGCCGATCCGGCTCAGGCTGAACCATCTTTGCGTCATGCTCGTCGATCGCTTCAGTCAATCTGAATGGCTTTACCGTCGACCGAAGCACTCGGCGGCCGCGAGCACGTAGCGGCGTCGCTGATCCCTGGTTTGAACCGCATCTGGATCGTGCGCATGCAACTTGCCCCATCATTCGGGGCTCGGGTGTTGCGCCGGATCGGCGCCACCACTGGCCGGCCCCGGGAAAAAAAATTCCCGAGAGCGGTGGATAGGCGTGCTCAAAGACCCGCGCAGTGAACCGCTGGCCCTATTTAGCTCGCGTCCAATACTGCCGGCGATGCCGCGCGCGGCCGTGCTATCATCCGTGCCATCGGGGTTGCCATTGCCACGGGGGCCCGCGTGCTCAACGCACTTATGAGGGAGTTGGCATCCTCGCGGGCCCATTGGCCGGGCCATCCCTCCTCGTCGCGCTTACCCATCACGGCAGCGGGGACCACAAGGTCGCACGGTCGCCTGCGAGGTGAAGCGTGCGGCGCAATATATTCAAATATTGCGCCGGCCGGACAGTGGATTACGCTGTGGTCGTCCGCCCCGCCATAAGGGTTGGGCGTTCGGGAGGAGCCCTTGGGAGCCGTGATCCGCATCATCGCCATTGCGCTGCTGCTCGCAGCACAGTCGGGCTTACCCGCGCACGCCGAAGGCTACCCGTCGCGGCCGGTCACCCTCAGCGTACCCTATGCGGCCGGTGGGCCGCTGGACGTGATGGTGCGGGTCGTGGCGGATGGCCTGCGGGCAACGCTGGGCCAGCCCATCGTGATCGAAAACGTTGCCGGCGCCGGCGGCAGTATCGGTGTCGGCCGCGCAGCGCGCGCGGCGCCCGACGGATATACAATCAGTGCCGGCAACTGGAGTACCCACGTCGCAAACGGCGCCATCTACACACTTCCGTATGACCTGCGCCAGGACTTTGAGCCGATCTCGCTCCTTCCCTATGAGGCCAACGTGATCATCGCCAGGAAGGACTTCCCGGCGAACACGCTGGCCGAGCTGATTGCGTGGCTCAAGCAGCATCCCGACAAGGCATCGGCCGGGACCAGCGGCATTGGCGGCCCCTCCTACATGGCCGCTGCCTTCTTTCAGATGCGGACAGGCACACGGTTTACGCTCGTGCCCTATCGCGGCGCGGGCCCGGCCCTGCTGGACCTGGTGGGCGGTCAATTGGACATCATGAGCACCGGACCGGCGATCGCCTTGCCCCACATCCGCGACGGCACAGTCAAGGCCTATGCGGTCACCGCCAAGGTCCGGATAGCCGCGGCGCCGGACATTCCGACCACCGATGAGGCTGGATTGCCCGGCTTTTACTTCTCCGCCTGGGCCGGACTGTGGGTTCCCAAGGGGACGCCGCGCGAGATCATCGATAAGCTCGATGTGGCCGTGCGTGGCGCTCTGGCCGACCCGACCATCCGGCGGCGTCTTGCTGTGCTTGCCATCGAGGTGCCGCCGCCCGAGCAGCTCGGGCCGAAGACACTCGGCGCCTTCCACAAGGCGGAGATCGACAAATGGTGGCCGATCATCAGGGCGGCGGGAATCAAAGGGGAGTAACCCATTCCCCGCTGAGGTGCACTGAAGAGGTATGGGTCAGGACGTCGACCTCGCGTGTGTGTCAGGGGCCAGTGACCGCTGGTCTCGGCAACTGCGGCGGAACGCAGTTGCGCGCTGGAGCAAGAGCCGGCCGCCGCGGACGCTCCAAGTTCTTGTGGAGGACGCTCTGCCGTTCCAGTGCGTTCGCCGCCGGGCAGATCAAGTTCCACACGACACCCGACGGAACGTAATCAAGCCGGACCTCACCATTGACGGTCTGCTTGACCATCGAAGCAATAACCGTGCTGCCGAATCCGCGCCGCTCCGGTCGGGACACGCGCGGTCCATCGCACTCGGTCCAGCTCATCGCGAAGACATCGCCGTCCAGACGCCAGGACACGTCAACCCGGCCAGTGTCCACAGATAGCGCACCGTATTTGCCGGCATTGGTCGCAAGTTCATGAAGCGCAAGGCCGACCGCTTGGGCAGCGGCTGCGTTCAGGCGTACGGGCGAGCCGTGCACCGTGACCCTCGATCCCACGAGATCGGCAAAATGGGCGAGCTGGGCACGCACCAGATCCTCGACATCAACGCCTTGCCACTCGTTCCGGACCAGCAGGTCTTGATTGGCCGCAAGTGCTTGGATCCGCTCAGTGAAGCGCTCGATAAAATCGCCAGTGTCGCGAGCCGCGGTCTGGCGGGCGATTGCCTGCACCAGACTGAGCATGTTCTTGGCACGATGGTTGATTTCGCACATAAGAAGTTGGACCTGCTGCTCGTGAGCTTTCTGATCGGTCACGTCCTGAGCAACGCAAACGAACAGGCGTCGTCCATCAGATTCGACTGCCAGGGGAGAGGAAATAAAGCTCCAGAGGCGTTCGCGGCCATCTTTCGTGTGGATCATCAGTTCGGCCGAACGCACTTCCGGCTCAGTTGAGATGATGATGACCTGGCGGATTCGTTCAAGCACTTCGCCCGAGCGCTCCCCGTACGCTCGCGTCGTCCAGTCCTCCACTCGGCGCAGCTCCTCTCTCAAATAGCCGCTCTGTTCAAGCCAGCTTTGGCTAATGACGAGGATATATTCCAGATCATCGAACAAGAGGATCGGCAACGGAGAGTAGAGGAGCGAGGACCTGAAGCGCTCCTCGTTCTCGCGCAATTCCTTCTCGGCCTGTTTGCGCGCGGAAATATCCTCAATCACACTTACAAAATAGTCGATTGACCCGTCCGCCTTGCGTACGCAGCCGAAAGTCTTCCTGGACCAGATGATCGCCCCGTCCTTGCGCAGAAGGCGTTTCTCAATCTCGTAGCTGTCGATCTTTCCCTCGCGCACAAGCTGGACCCGGGCAAGATCGGCCGCGAGATCGTCCGGATAGGTAACGTCGCGAAGCGACTTCGTCAGGAGTTCATCGGCCGCGTATCCGAGAATGCGACACAAGGCTCCGTTGACCCTGAGCCATATGCCGTCGGGAGCAATGTGGGCGATGCCAACCGCCGCATGGTCGAACGTGGCCCGGAACCGAGCCTCACTGTCGCGTGTCAACCCAAGTTGAACCTCGCGGTCGGCAAGACGCGCCTCCGCCTCCATGCATTGGACACGGGCCGAATTTGCCGCCGCCTTTTCGGTGAGTGCGCTATCAACCAGACGACAAAACGCCTCAACGCTCAGAACCGCGACGGCCGCGTAAATCTCGATTCCAAGCAGGTCGATCGAGCGGGTCAATTTTAGTGAGTAGGCAGGCTCATGGTAGAGCAGGGAGAGAATGCCGGTTTCTGCCACAGCAATAAAGCCAACTGTGCGCCCCAATGCGCTCGCCGACGCCACGACCGCGACAAAGTAAAGCAGGAACGGTTCGCCGGGGAATTCCGCCCCGACCGGCCACTGCAAAGCAGTTGCTGCCGCCACCGCGATTGTTGCAATTCCAATGCGAGCGGGCAGATTCCACGACCGAGCGAGCGTGATCCATCGGAGCATAGGCACCTCATTTCGGACTGACGCTGATGCCCAATCTATGCCTGAAAGGGGGCACTTCAATTAGTGGTGATTTACCGCCAGCGAGATAATGCCGAAACACGCACCCGCCAGAGCGCGCGGGTAGAAGGTGATAACAAGCGCTCGTTTTGTGCGGAACGGTGCGCCATTCGCGACCCTCATTCCGGTTTGGATCTGTGCGCTCCGCGACAGCCTCGCCTGGTCGTTCTGATCTGTGCGATCATCTCACCGCCCCAGGTGCACCTTGCGTATTTGACGAAGACCTGACCTCCTGCATGTCACCCTTGGGCCGCGTTGCTCGGCGAGGCACCCCGCCAAACCGACGGCGCGTCCGAGAGAGTGTGGGCAGCTGCAAGGCCAGAAAGAATTGGCCAAACAGGGATGCTTGCCAAGATGTCGCGCATGCCCCGCCAAGTGGTCTGCGGCAAGCCGGCAGATCGCGACGAACAAAGAAACGAGTCTAGAGGCTCAGACGACGAGCGCCAGCCATCAACCGATTGGCTCGATGGCGATGCATAGACGACGATACTTGTTTGCAACCGAGCTCCGGGTTCCGTCAGTTGCACGGGGCCACAACTCGTCGATCTTGTCGATGATTGCGTGTGACACCTCGAGGAAGTTCGCGCCAGCAAGCAAATTGGGACCACTTGGGGCCCGGTCCAACGTGAAGCTTGGCAATGAATGCCGACAAGGTCAGCCGCATTCTCGCGCGGGGGATCCGAACCACATCGACCATTGGGAGGATATCACCGGTTAAGCGTCGCCCTACGTCCGCCAAACTGCCGCGGAACACGATAGGATTTTGAGAATTTAGTAGGTGTGCGTTCGGCCGCGAGATATTCCGGGTGTCAGGGAAAATCCGCAATTTTCGGCAAACCCCGCTGGAGATGCGGAATGGGAGTATCGACCCGCTGACTTGCAAAAATTAAGTCTTCGAAATGCGGTCTAATTCCTAAAGCCCAACACCGTTGTCCGGGGCGCGGCGGCCGTGCACGGGGTTCGTTGGGCGTAAATCCCGGTCGGCTCGGCAGGCGGTCGTGGTTGCGTCTGATCACGATCGCTTCGCGATTGGCCCAGCCGTCCGGGGTCACGACAATTTGGCGGCGGCGCGAAGCCGGATGGAGCGGGAATAGGCAGCCGGGGGCATGGGTACGCCGCGATGACGGGGCACGGCTCGCTGACCGCTCGCAGTATCGCCGCTGCGCGGAACGTGTTGGCAGTCCGGCGCAGCGGACTCGCAGCCCATTTGGCCTTCGTCGGGCCGGCGGTGGTGGCTTCGATCGCCTACGTCGACCCGGGCAATTTCGCCACCAATATCCAGGCCGGAGCCAAGTACGGCTACGAGCTTCTGTGGATCGTGCTGGCGGCCAGTCTGATCGCGATGTTGTTCCAGGCTCTGTCGGCAAAGCTCGGCATAGTGACCGGGCGCAACCTTGCCGAAATTTGCCGCGATGAATTTCCTCCCGCAGTCGTGTGGACGATGTGGATCGTCAGTGAACTCGCTGCGATGGCGACCGATCTCGCCGAGTTCCTCGGCGGCGCTGTGGGGCTGGCACTCCTGTTTCAGCTGCCGCTCCTCGTCGGATTGACGGTCACGGCCTGCATCACTTACGGCATCCTGATGCTTGGACATTCCGGATTCCGGCCGATTGAGCTTATCGTCGGGGGACTGATGGGTCTCATCGCTCTGTGCTATCTCGCCGAAATGTTCATTGTGCCGGTCAATTGGGGCGCCGCGGCGTTTCATGCTGTGGTGCCGCAGATCGACGACGCCGAGGCGCTGCTGCTCGCGGTCGGCATCATCGGCGCTACCGTGATGCCCCATGCAATCTATCTGCACTCCGCTCTGACACAGGGGCGCACGCCGGTGTGCAGTGAAGGCGAGACGCGTCAGGTATTGCGCTTCTCCAATCAGGAGGTGATTGTCGCGCTGGCAATTGCCGGCCTTGTCAACATGGCGATGCTGTTGGTGGCATCGACCGCGTTTTATGCGGGTCTCCATGAAGTTACCCAGATCGAAACGGCATATCATACATTGGAACCCCTGCTGGGCAGGGCGGCGGCCGGACTGTTCTTGTTGTCTCTCATGGCTTCCGGTGTCTCGAGCTCCGCCGTAGGTACGATGGCGGGCCAGACGATCATGCAGGGATTTGTCGGCTTCCGTATTCCCATTATGGTGCGGCGCCTGGCCACCATGGCGCCGACTTTCGTGGTTGTGGCGCTCGGCGTCAACGCCACCCGGGCCCTGGTAATCAGCCAAGTCGTGCTCTCGATCGCCCTGCCGCTTCCGATGGTCCCGCTCCTGATGTTTACCCGCCGCCCCGACATCATGGGTGCCTTCGCGAACCGGCGCATTACCAATGTGACCGCGCTGTTGGGAACCTCGGTCGTGCTGGCGCTCAACCTCTTGCTAGTCCTGGAGACCTTCGGCGTGTCGATCCTCGGGCTGTCGTGACGCCCTCTCAGACGCCGCGCGACGAAGAGATCTCGCCGCTGCCGTCAGCCTCGGTCGGCGACCTGCCGGGTCAGTTGCTTGCAGCTGTCAGCTTTCAATATCTGACGATATCAACGCGGTGAGCCATAGTTTTCAATACTACGTCGACGCATCGACGCCAAAGGGCGGCTAATCCCGAAACTTTAATGTATCGTGCGGACCAATCACCATCATCTGGTGCGTACGCGATTGCTGCGCGGAGACTGGGGGGGGGCCCCCAGTCAGAATAGGCGCCTTTCGCCGCGGCAGATTTTCCGTTTGGACGTAGCCTGGTGTTCCAAAGGAGCGCATCGAGAGCCGCCAGCGAGTGGCGGTCCGGCTCCAGGACCCCAATAACATAATAAGAGGCCAATCGTGTGCGGTTTGGCCGCGTCGTCTACGCGGAACAGCTCTCTGTCTGAGCGCCTTGTCTGTGCGGGTTGCTTGCACTGCGACAGGACGATGCGAGCTGACATATAGCGACGAGATACGAGATAGAGACGAGGCGATTTTTCGCTTGGATTGATTTTTCCGCAAACCGAACATCGGCCGCTGACACCTTACTAACCGCGAAGCCGGGCAGGAGGAGGCGCCCGCGAGGCTGTCGCTGCATGGATTTCCGAGCCGCATGTTGCGCGATCTCATTCGGCCGTCTGTCAGACCGGTTCCATGTTATGGCCCCAGGCTGCGGCCAGTCCGACGTGCCTTCCGGCAACGGATGTCTTCAACCTTCGCTAAAGATCGCCGAGGTGATCGAACGCTTGGGGAGATTGCCGGTCTTGACCGATATACAATCGCATATGCCTAGAGGCGAGTGGGCCGAGACCGACGAAGGTGGGCGGCATGGAGTGTGCCGGCGGGTGAAAGCCATCCGGGCGGCGAGTTTCCAATGGGGGCTAAGGTGGCGGCGCTGATGCGCCGGCCTCGGGCGCACCATCAATGCCAGCCGTGCGGAATATAAGCATTGCGCTCGCTCGCCGCGCCCGTTGAATCACATCCGCTTCAGCGAACGGCGGTGCGTTTGCTGCTCGAAAGCCAACCGACACAAAGGGAACAGCAATGGGGTTGTCCTGGCAGCAAGGGCCGCTTTCACCGGGCAGGGCCGGTCGATTCCTCGTTCCAGATCTAGTGGACAGACTGCTTTACGCCGAGCCGTTACGGCGTCGCATGCGGGTGCGCTTTGGCGGAGTCTTTATCGTCGATAGCGAGGACGTCGTCCTGCTGCACGAGCCCGGCCGCTACCCGGTCGCTTATTTCCCGCAGGACAGCATCGCCGCCGGCGTGTTGCAGCCCCCCGGGTACACCACCCACCACCGCGACCTCGGCTTGACGTCCTGGTTCACGGTCCGTTCGGGCGAGCACACCAGGCAGCGTGCGGCGTGGCAGCACACCGCGCTGCCCGCCCACGCCAGCGAGCTGCAAGCAAGGGTGGCCTTCGCGTGGCCGGCCATGGACGCCTTCTACGAAGAAGACGAGCGGATCGTTGGCCACGCCGCCGATCCCTACCACCGCATCGACATCCGCCAGACCAGCCGCCACCTGTTGGTCCGCTGCGGCGACCGCGTCGTCGCCGACAGCGTCCGCCCGTTGGTTCTATACGAGTCCGGCTTTGCGCCCCGCTGGTATGTCCCGCGTGCCGACATCGAAGAATCGGCGCTCATTGCTGTGGAAGGCCAGACGTTTTGCCCGTATAAGGGCCTCGCCAGCTATTACGATATCTCCGACGCGCTCCGCGCCGCATGGTCGTATCAGAACGCCTGGACCGAGGTCGCGCGCATCGGCGGCCTGGTATCCTTCGAGCCGGACAAGGTCGCGGTGCACCTTGATGGCGTCCAACTCAGGCAGCAACCGGGCCAGAGCGTGATCTCGCATGGCATCGACCGCGACCTCACCGCCGGGGCAATCGCCGGCACGTCTGCCGTGACGGCCATCGCCGGAAGCCGAGAACAGCGCCATCAGGCCGACGTGCAGGATGATCGACACGACCAGAGCCGGGGTGGAGCCCATTGAATCCCGTGGAAGAGGGCCGGGCCCGGCTGCCCCGGCCGTTGGAAATGGGACAGCGGATCAGCGCGTAAGGAAGCCAGATGCCATCGCTGCTCTCGGTGAATGTCGGCAAGCCACGGAATGTGGCCTGGCAAGGCAGGACAGTCTACACCGGTGTTTGGAAGGACCCGGTCAAGGGCCCCCGAATGGTTCGGCGGCTCAATATCGATGGCGACGGGCAAGGCGACTTGACCGGGCATGGTGGCGAGCAGCGGGCGGTCTTCGTCTACCAAATCGACTCCTATCGCTATTGGCAACGCCTGCTCGGTCGAGACGATTTCACTTACGGGCAGTTTGGGGAGAATTTCACGGTCGATGGCCTGTCTGACCAGGAGGTGTGCATTGGCGATCGCTACCGGATAGGACAAGCATTATTCGAGGTCACACAGCCGCGCGTAACTTGTTACCGGGTGGGCATCCGCATGAACGAGCCGCAGATGCCCGCGCTGCTGGTCGCACACGGCAGACCCGGTTTCTATTTCCGTGTTGTGGAGGACGGCGAGGTCGAGGCCGGCGACCAGATCGTACAGGTCGCAAGGGGCCCCGGGCACATGAGCGTGTTTGAGATCAGCGCCCTGCTGTATATGCCGGGTCACCCGCGCAACCAACTCGAGCGCGCGCTGCGCATCCCGGCGCTGAGCGAGGGATGGCGCGCCTCGTTCCAGGCGCTGCTTGCGCAGCAGGCCACGGCAACAGGAAACGCGGGGCTTACGGCAACCTCCGGCCCGCCTCCCGCGTGGTCGGGGTTTCGTCGGCTGCGGGTGTCAGGCAAGATTCGCGAAAGCACCAACGTGATTTCGCTGGTGCTCGAGTCTGTTGATAGGCGGCCCCTGGCTGCAGCTCTGCCCGGTCAGTTTGTCGTGCTGCGGATAAGACCCGGGCCCGATGCACCTGCGCTGATGCGCAGCTACTCGTTGTCGGATAAACCGAGTACCGAGCGGTATCGGATCAGCATTAAGCGCGAACCGCAAGGCGCCGCCGGCACTTATATCGATGACAAGCTGCAAGCTGGCGATCTGGTGGACGTGAGCGCAGCGCGGGGAAACTTCACGCTTCGGCCGGGCGACACGCCCATCGTGTTCCTCAGTGCCGGCATCGGCGTGACCCCCGTGCTGGCAATGCTCCATGCCCTCGCGGCCGACGCGTCGCTGAGGGAAGTCTGGTGGTTATACGGAGCCCGCGACGGCCGTGAACATCCCTTCGCCGAGGAGATGCGCGCCCTCGTCATAGCCCTGGCGCATGCCCACAGCCACATTTGCTACAGTTCCCCTGGCCTCGAGGATCGGACAGGCCCGGATTTCGACACGCGAGGACGCTTGGATGTGCGCCTGCTCCAGGAACTCAAGGTCCCGCGCGATGCCGACTTCTACCTGTGCGGACCAGCGGCCTTTATGAGCGATCTGACTGCGGGCCTCGCGGGCTGGGGCGTTACTGCGGGCCGTATCCACACCGAGATTTTCGGCTCGGCCCCACCGACCACGCCTGGCATTACCGTCTCGCCTCGCCCGCAGCCGCACGCCCCGGCTGGCCCGCCCGGTACCGGACCGCTGGTCTCGTTCGCCCGAAGCGGCTTGAATGTCCGCTGGGGATCAGAATTTAAGAGCCTCCTCGAGCTTGCTGAAGCCTGTGACCTCCCCGCGCGCTGGTCGTGCCGTACTGGTGTCTGCCATACCTGTGAGACCGCCCTCGTGGAGGGGACAGTCAGCTACCAACCGGCCCCGATCGATGCCCCGGCGGACGGAAATGTGCTGACCTGCTGCTCGCAGCCCGACGGCGACGTTGTCGTCGATCTCTGACGATTGTCGTGGGTGTTTGCCTGCAATTCACCGGCGAAGCCGGATGCCTCCGAAGAGCCAAATCGACAGCAGCGGCCCGTTGGATGGGCTATCCGCGCTCAACGCAGAACTTCCGGCCTTGATGTTTGCCGCCATTCCGGCCATTCGGACATTGGCCGTCATGCCCGTTTGTCTGAGAACTTCGGGCGAAGCGATCGACGGCCCGTTTTTGGAGTTGCCGCATGACCGTTGCCCCCGATGCACCACCCGGCCGTCCCGCAATCTCCAGCAACCTGATCGCCGCCGGCGTGCCGGCGCTCGGCGTTGTATTCGGCGACATCGGGACGAGCCCGCTTTACACGCTCAAGACCGTGCTTCAGCTCACCGGAGAGAACCCTGATCCTCAAGCCACTTTGGGGGCGCTGTCACTCATCATCTGGACGCTGATCGTGGTGACAACGATCAAATATGTTTTGGTCGCTATGCGCGTCGACAACGATGGGGAGGGCGGCATTCTGGCCCTGATGGCGCTCCTCGGCGTCAAGCGCGAGCGGCGACCCATCATCGTGGCCGTGGGCTTGTTCGGCGCCGCTCTGATTTACGGCGACGGTGCGATTACACCTGCAATCTCGGTTCTCTCAGCACTCGAAGGATTGACGATTGCAACGCCTGCCGTTCAACCCTACGTCGTTCCGACGGCGGTCGCCGTTTTATTTGCGCTGTTCGCGTTCCAACCCCAGGGTACCTCACGCATCGGCCGGACCTTCGGGCCGATTATGACGGTCTGGTTCCTGTGCATCGCAGTTCTGGGTGTCTGGGGGATTACGCGGCACCCCGCGGTGCTGCTGGCAATCGATCCGCGGTATGCGCTGACCTATCTGTTTTTCAGCGGTGCTCGCGGTTTTCTGGTCCTCGGCGGCGTGTTTCTTTGTGTCACCGGAGCCGAAGCTCTTTATGCCGACATGGGCCATTTCGGGGCGCGGCCGATTCGGTTTGCCTGGTCGGCTTTGGTATTTCCGAGCCTCGTCCTAAACTATGCGGGTCAAGCCGCACTCGTTCTTCAAGGCGAGCCCAGTTCGGGCAACATCTTCTTCAGGCTTTGCCCCTCGGTGCTGCTTATTCCCCTCGTTGTGCTCGCCACTGTTGCCACCATCATTGCGAGCCAGTCAATTATCACGGGCGCATTTTCGATGACGCGGCAAGCTATTCAACTTGGCTGGCTGCCGAGATTGCAGATCACGCAGACTTCGGCTGAAGGGTATGGGCAGATATATGTCGGCGTCGTCAATTGGCTTTTGATGATCGTAACCGTCGGTCTCACCATCGGGTTCGGCAAGTCTGATAATCTTGCAGCAGCCTACGGCATAGCGGTCTCGGCGACCATGCTGATGACTTCGGTTCTGCTGTTCATTGCCATGCGCGAGATCTGGCGGTGGAGCGCTCCCGCGGCGGCGGGGCTCGCGGGGATCTTTCTCATTGTGGATGCGTCTTTTTTCTCGGCCAATCTCGCGAAGGTCGCCGAGGGTGGATACGTGCCGCTGCTGCTCGCGGGCTGCGTTTATTTCATCATGGTGGTTTGGCACGTGGGAGCAGTGGCAGTATCAGAACGCCTGCGCGAGACCATTGTGCCGATCGAGAATTTCATGGCTAAGATCCATGAGAAGCAGATCCCGCGCGTCCCGGGGACGGCCGTTTTCTTGACACGGACGCAGCGCGACACCCCGCCGGTGCTTGTGTGGCACCTCAAACACAACCGCGCGCTGCACGAACGGTTGTTCATATTGACCGTCGAGACAGAGTCTGTACCCAGGCTCAGAGGCACCGCCCGGCTGACCTTCAACGAGATCGCGCCCAAGCTCTGGCGCGCCCGCGCTCGCTACGGCTTCATGGAGCGCCCGGACATCCCAGCCCTGTTGCGAGAGGCAACAGCTCGTGGGTGCGAGCTCGGGCTCGATGACGTGACGTACTACGTGGGGCATGAGACGATCGTTCATCGCGAGGATCGCCGCGGGCTGCCACATTGGTTGGAAAGGTTTTTCGCGTTCATGCAGCGCAACTCCGTTCACGTGAGCGATTTCTTCCGCCTGCCTCCAGACGCGGTGGTGGAGATCGGCCGGCAGATTTCAATCTGAGTGGAGCCTCGCCGGCTGGGCAAAGCCGCCAAACGGCTGAGCTTGCCCTACATCGCCTCATTTCACCCCGAGCCGCTCACGGATGCGGACGTGAACCTGTCGATGGTCCGGCTCATGCCATCGGCCGTCGCGCTCTGGGGTTGTCGGTTGACCGGATCCGGCGACGATGCCGCGGATGTTTCGCGCGCGGCGGCGCGTCCCTTGACACGAGCCACCAAACATGGACCATTTTGTTGGCCGCGAGCGTTGTGGTGCGTTGCGCTCGCGCGCGGTGGCTTGCTCGGCAAGACGGACCAACGGGAGAAACATCGATGACCTGCATTGGTTGGCGCGCGGCACCGCGGCTATCTTTTTTTGCCTGCGCTTTGGGGCTTATGTTCCTCGCAGCCCCGCCCGGCGTGCGCGCGCAACAGCCGGCGCCACCACCGGCCGGGCCGATCTACAGCGTGACCTCGATCGACGTCGCGGCGGATGCCTACGGCCAGGCCATCGCCGACCTCAAGCAGTACCGCGACGCGGCGCGCAAACAGCCCGGCAATCAGGGCGCCGACGTGCTGCAGGAGATCGGCGCACCGTACCGATTCGTGGTCTATGAAAGCTGGGCTGATCAGGCAGCCTTTGATGCCAACGACAAGGGCGCTGCGTCGAAACAGCTCGCCGACCAGCTCAAGGCGATCTCGCCAGCGCCCTACGACCGCCGCGCCTATCGCGGCGTTGCCGTCGCAGCCGCCAAGGCTCCCAAGGGTCCCGGTGCGGTCTACCTCCAGGCGCATCTCGATGTGCTCGTGCCGGGCATCGGGCAGACCCAGGCGAGCGCGAAGCAGCTCGCTGACGCGGCGCGCAAGGGTGCAGGGAATCTGCGCTGGGATATGGTGCAGTCGACGCGCGGCGCCGGCAATCACCACACCATCTACGCGGCGTGGGAAAGCCGCAAGGATTTCGACGATTTCCTGATGTCATCGGCAGAGCTCAAGTTCCGCGACGTGATCGCACCGCTGTTGGGCTCGCCCTATGACGACCGCCTCTACACCGTGGTCGAGTGACCGCCAAACCCGTCGAAGGACATCTCCATGCGTCACATTGCGTTTTTTCTGGCGGCCGGTGTCGTTGCCGCACTAGCCGGCATGCCCGCGTTCGCGCAGTCGCCGAGCGAGCCCGTTTATGCGATCACCTACCTCGGCATTTCGACGGACTGGACCCTCCAGGGCAGTGGCCTGCTCAAGCAGTACCGCGACCAGAGTCTCAAGGAGCCGGGCGTACTCGAGTTCGCCGTCATGCAGGAGGCCAACCGGCCCGATCAGTTCATGATCGTGGAAGGCTGGAAGGACGAGGCGGCGTTCAAGGCGCATGCGAAGGGCGCCAACGCATCGCTGTTCAATTTCACGCTCGAAGCGATCCGCACTTACCCGCCCAATCAATTCGTGGTGCACCCGTTCGCGACGGCAGCGGCAAAGCCGGCGCCCGCCGGCGCCGTGCATATGATCGAGCATGTCGACATCATCCCGCCGCGCCTTGCGGAAGTTCAACCGGCGTTGAAGGCGCTCGCGGAAGCAAGCCAAAAGGAGCCGCACGCGCTGCGCTTTGATATCTATCAGGTGTCCGCGCCGCGCACGAACCACTTCGCCATCATCGGCGCGTGGACGGATGCCATGGCCTATGACGCCCACGAGGTGTCGCCGCAAGAGAAAGCGTTCCGGGCCGCGACCGTGGCCCCGGTGCGCGGCAATCTTTACGATCAGCGCCTGTACAAGGACGTCCAATAGGACGTGAGCATCGTCCGCCGGCATATCAAAGCCGATCTATGAACGGTTCTTTCGAGCACTGTTCATAGATCAGCGCGGTTGGGTCACTCCACCTGCGCGCCCGAAGCCTTCACCACAGCGGCCCATTTCGGAATCTCGCTCTTTATGTATGCGGCGAATTCCTCCGGCGTGCTGGAGCCGACCTCGACGCCGAGATCATGGAGCTGGCGCAGCGTATCGGCCTCCTTCAAGGCCTGCACCGTGGCGCGATTGAGCGTGTCGATGACGACGCGCGGCGTACCGGCGGGCGCCACCAGCCCATGCCAGGTGGTGGCGTCGAAGCCCGGTAGCCCGAGCTCCGCGACGGTTGGCAGGTCCGGCATCAGTGAGAAGCGCTTGAGGGTTGTCACGGCGAGCGGCCGCAGGGTGCCGGACTTGAGAAACCCTATCACCGAAGCGGAGGTCGCAAACATCAGCTGCACGTGCCCGGCGATCAGATCCTGGAGGGCCGGTGCGGCGCCCTTATACGACACCGACACGATATCGACCTTCGCTTCCGACTTGAACAGCTCCGCCGACAAGTGGGCGGCGGCGCCGAAACCGGAATTGGCGTAGTTCAGCCTGCCGGGATTGGCTTTAGCGTAGGCGATCAACTCCGCCATGCTGTTGACGCCAAGCTTCGGGTTGACCACCAGGATGTTGGGCTGGGACCCGATCAGGCTGATCGGCGCAAAATCTTTGCCGCCGTCGAAGTTGAGCTTTTTGAACAGGCTTTGATTGGTGGCAAGGAGCCCATTGTTGCCCATCAGCAGCGTATAACCATCAGGCGCCGCGTGCGCGACGGTGTCAGCCGCGATATTGCCGGCGCCGCCCGGCCGATTGTCGATTACGAACGGCTGTCCGAGAATTTTTTCCAGTTGCCGGCCGACGATGCGGGCGAGCACGTCGCTCGGCCCGCCGGGCGTGAAAGCGACGATGAGGTTGACCGGGCGCGTCGGATAGTCGGCGGCGTAGGCCGTGCCGGCACAAAGCACGGCGACGGCAGCGGCGATAATTCTGATCATGGGCTACTCCGTCGCGAAAAGAGAATGGCGGATTGTAGGATGGGTTGGACGATAGCGGAACCCATCCCTCTGCCGTTCGGCGCGACCAAGATGGATTTCGTTACCGCTCAACCCGTCCCCGGCCTGGTAGCCCGCATTGAGCGGGGCGCAATGCGGCCAGCGGCAACGCCCATCCCGGATGTCGCTTCGCTCACTGCGGGCAGCGTACCTGCGCACCTGGAGAGGGAGCTCTCAGCGTCCCGCCGCATAGCCCTGCATACCGCGCGGATTGGCGGCAGCCCTGCGACGGCGGCCGTCGCGGGAGGCCGCGGTGAGGCGGCCTTCCGACCAAGCGGGGCCGACCTCCACCACATGGCCGCGCTTCTCCAGCTCCTTTCGGGACTCCGCCGGCACGCGGCTCTCCATCACCAGCGTGCCGGGTCGGGCGGTGCGCGGCCAGAACGAGATCGGGAAGTGCTCGGAGTGCCAGGCCGGCGCATCGATCGCCTCCTGGAGGTTCAGCCGTGCGTGGACATGGCGCAAAAAGAATTGCGTCGTCCACTGGTCCTGCTGGTCGCCCCCGGGACTGCCCCACGCAAGGTAAGGCTCGCCATCGCGCAGTGCCAGCGTCGGCGACAGCGTCGTCCGCGGCCGCTTGCCGGGCTTGAGCGAAGCCGGATGATTCTCTTCCAGCCAGAACATCTGAGCCCTGGTGCCGAGGCCGAATCCCAGTTGCGGAATCACCGGCGATGATTGCAGCCAGCCCCCCGAGGGCGTCGCGGAAACCATGTTGCCGGCGCGATCGACAATGTCGAAATGCACGGTATCACCGCGCATCTCGCCCAGCCGGCCGACGGTCGGCTCGCCGGCCCCCAGGGCGGCGGCAGCAGCGCCCTCGCCTGCCCGCGTCGCAGGGGAGGCCGGCGGATGCTTGAGCGTGATCACCGCGCCGAAGCCCTCGACCGATCCCGGCTGCAGCTCAAGCGAAGCCGTGTGGCCGATGAGCTTGCGGCGCTGCTCGTTGTAGGCATCCGAGAGCAGTGTCTCCATCGGCACCCGCTCGAATTTCGGATCACCGTAGAACTTCTCGCGGTCCGCAAAGGCGAGCTTCGATGCTTCCACCACGGTGTGGATGAATTCCGGACCCGTGACATCAAGGCCGTCGAGGTGAAAGCCCTTGAGCAGGGCGAGCTGCTGCAGCATCACCGGACCTTGCGCCCACGGTCCCGGCTTGCAAACCGTATAGCGGC
>JASHRR010000994.1 GCA_030037185.1 Xanthobacteraceae bacterium
CGTTGCAAAAAGATGCGACTTGCCTGCCCGTAGTGCGTCCTACGCCGCCTCGAAGCGTAGACGACATCAGCTTTGTTGGCGCTCGTACCCTTTTTTCAGCGCGTCCTACGCCGCCTTGATGCGTAGACCCCTTTTTCTTTGCTTTCTCCTTTTTTCCTTCCCCTTATTCTTTAGTTGGCCTCCTTGCAGCTTCCTAACTACATTACCAAGAATTAAGACTTAATCTGAATTAATAATCACCAGAATTAAGTCATTATCACGAAATAATAAAACTGACATCACTAGAATATTACAGAGTGTTGCAATTCCAGCACAGACGAGCCGAGTGGAGTTCGATAAAGTTCCACCCGGGGGCGGAGTTGTGCATGTTTCTAGGGAGGTAAATTCCATGGGGAGGAATCTGAATTTAATGGCGGCCTGCGTCGCCAGTGCCCTTTTGGCGGCCGCCGCAACACCGTCGGTGGCAGAGGAGCAATTCTCGGCAAATACGGTCGTGCAGTTGCCGGACGCTCAAGTCCTGTCGGCGTTCGATATTAGTTTTGTGAGCGCTCAGAACCGCCGCCTTGCGGTTTCCGCTTCGCGAGTGATCGGCAGCGGGGGAGCCTTCGGGACGGTTCTTATCGTCGACACGGACCTCAACCGCGTCACCAAGGAACTCATGCCACCAGGGGGGTTTGTCGGCGATTGCTCTGTTCCTCCGGCCAGAGACGACATTTCCGGACCGAATGGCGTGATGATCGTCGAGAAGGGGGCTAACGCCGATGTCTGGGCGGGCGACGGCCCGGTTTCCAATCCGCCTTGCACGACGCTGGCTCCCACCGCGACAAGTGGCTTGGCAACGCCGAGCACCGTCAAGGTGTTCGACCTGCGCACAGGCGCATTCAAAGGGGAGGTACAGACCGGAACCGGCCTGGGCACGAAAACGCCAGGAATCCGCCGCGCCGACGAGTTATGCTACAATCCGCTTTCCGACGTGGTGTTGATCGCCAATGATGATCCGGCGGACAACTTCATTACTTTCATCGGGGAAGACAGCCTCAAGGTCATCCAGCGCATCAGTTTCGACGGCACGGACCCGAACGCCCTCAACCTCCTCGCGAATGGCATCGAGCAGTGCGATTTCAATCCGCGGGACGGAAAGTTCTATATCAACCTCCCGAATACCGGGGCGTCAACCTTGGCGACTCCCCTCCCCGGGGTGGTCCTTAGAATTTCGGGGGAGGCTCTGTTCCACGTCGAGGCGATAGTATCCGATTTCCGAACAGGGCCGCTTAGTTCGGCCTCTATCGGTTGTGGCGGAGGGTCGGGCTTGAAGGTCGGTCCCGATCACCAAATTGGCATCGCCTGCGGCGGCGCGAACGCGCTGATCATCGACGATCGCACTGGTAACCCCGTGACTGGCGGCGTCCTTACCGGCTTGGGTGGCGCCGACGAGATGTGGTACAATTCAGGTGACAACGACTATTTCTTCGGTATCTCCACCCCCGGCGATTTGGGCGTTGCAAATGCCGGACCGCCTCCGAGCGTGGACGGGACATTCGTAAGCGCCTCCGGCTCGCACTCGGTGGCGGCCGACTCGCGCCACAACCAGGTCTACGTGCCGATCCGTGGCAACCTTGGCGCATCGACGGGCGGAACAGCAACGACCTGCGGCGCCGCGAAGGATGTTTTCGGCAACGCGGGAAGTAACAATTTCGGCTGCATCGCCATCTACACCGCTCCGAACGACAACCGCGGCGCTGGGCGCTAACGTTAAAAAGCCGCAGACAAGGGAGTGAGGCCCTGCATCGGCTCATCCAACATTGCGTCGTGCGGAATTAGCCAAAGGATCCGCACGATTGTTGGTATTACGGAGGCCGGGCCAATCCCGGCCTCTTTCGCCATTCTCCCCCGACGTCGCGCGCTGGCGCCGGTCGAGGCTAGGTCGCGTGCATCGTTGACGGCAATCAGCGGCTCGGCAACAGCACCCTCATCATAGAGCGCCTGAACAAGGCGCGCGGCGTCGATTCCGATGCCTTGGCCTTCGGTCCCTTGCGGGGATCGGGTGTGTCTACGACCTCATAGGGTATCCCGGTCTTGAGTCATAACCTACTCTCACCAGCCGGTTCGCTTAAGTAAAAATAGCCGATTTTGTTGTTGACAGAGCTCGCGTACCACATGCGGCCCTGCTTATCGAGGAAGAACTCCCGCATTGAAATTTCCGAATGCGGATAGGGATATTCCGTCACCTCGCCGCTGCGCGGATCAAGCCGGCCGAGCGTGTCCTGCTCGTGCGAAGAGTACCAGATCATGTGATTGGGATCGATCCCGATCGCGTAGGGGCTCGGCTCCGGCCCCGGCAGCGGATATTCCTTGAAGGTCTCGGTTTTGGGATCGAAGCGGCCGATTTTGCCGCCGCGCCGCTCGGTGAACCAGATGGTGCCATCGGCATCGACCTGCAGGCGCTGAGGCTTACCCTTAGTGGGCGGATAGAATTTTGACAGCACGCCATCCTTAGACACCCGCGCGATCGGTCCGCCCTCCACGAAGGAAGTGAACCACTGGTCCCCGTTCTGCCCCACCTCGTTGCCGTAGGTGCCTCCGAGATCGTAATGCTCGAACCGCTCGTATTTCGGATCAAACATCGAGATCGCGGGCCCGCCGCTCGCCCAAACCCGCCCGGCCGCATCGACCCGGATCGTATGCGCGGTGGTGCGTCGCCCGTCTGGCAGCGGCGTGTTCTGAAATTCCGTCACCTTCCCGGTGCTCGGATCAAGATGCCCGATGCGCCCCACCGCAAGTTCGGTGAACCAGACCGTCCCGTCGGGAGCCGGGATCACCGAATGAATGCCGGTTGCGGCAAGCTTGGGGAACGGCAGCGGAAACGGAGTCTGCTCGCCGGTTCCTGGATCGAGCCGCACCACTCCGTTGCCGCGTCCGTAATAGGGAATCCAGAGCTTGCCGTCCTTGTCCTCAACCGCGCTCCACGGGCCCATGCCATTGTCGGCCACAAACTCGTACTCGACATAGACGATGTTCGTCGCGACCGCGCTCACTGGCCGCATCAGTGACTTGTACTGCGGCAGCTCCTCTGGGGAGGCAAGCTTGGGCGAAGCTTTGCCGAACAATGTGTTGAGATAAGAGGCGAAGTCCTCGACCGTGGCATCACTCAGGTGGCGGCCTTCGAGCATCGTATCGCTCATGTAGCGCACGCGCGTACGCCAGCCGTCGAGATCGAGCGATTGCGTCGCCATCCGCTTCTGAAAAGAGTGGCAGGACTGAAAACAGGTGGTAAAGAACGAGTCCTTATAGCTCAGGTCGTGGTCCTTTGTCTTCGGCAGGAGCTGCCGGCCCTGATAGGTTGACAGGTCGCTCCAGCGCACCGGCGTCTTCTGCAGCGCAAAGTCGAGCGAAGCCGTCGCATCGACGGCAAGCGCAACGCTCCCGCGCGGCTCGCTCGTGTACCCGATCGCCTCGGTGCGAACCGTGTACGACGCGCCTGGCAGATTGGTGATGCGATAGCGCCCCTGCGCATCCGAGAGCACGTTCACCGTCATCCGGCTCTGCGGATTCTCGGCCGCCACGAAGGCGCCCATGAAAGGCTTGCCGTCCGGCCCGGTGATGGTGCCGCCGATCGAGGCGCCGAGGGCGGCTGCACTCGTGAGCGCCGTCAGCGCCAGCGCTGGCAAAATTTCACGTGCAATGCGCATCCAAATTCTCCTGTGAGTCTCGCGATTTGGGCCTTGTAACGAGATCCTCTGGAGGCAAAGCTGCCCCGCCTCCAAGGCATTCTCCCGACTGCGGGCACCGGCGCGGGCCACTGGGTGAGATGGTAAATCGTTGTCGATAATGTCGCGTACTGAAACCCAGCACGTCTCCAACGTATTGATCTTCCTGCCCGTCGTGGACTGACCGCCTCCCGCACGATGCTAAGCTCGGCGCCCGGGAGGCGGTCGAGACCGCCGGGAGATTTTTTGGATCCACTGCTCACACCGTGCCCTCCCGGGGCATTATGGCCATGGTTCATAGGGAGGGAAAGATGCTGGTTCCGTAGTTCCGGCGCCGGACCCGCCGACGCGGTCGCACTGATCGGGATTCGTGGCCGGGGGAGCAGTCGTCGAGCCAGCCCTGTGGGCCGCTCGACGTTCCGTTCCGGTGCAAAATTCGGGCGTTGTAGCGGCCAGAACCCACCGCAAAGCGGAAATCTGCAGCCACAACGCGTTGGATCCGGGCTGCCCTGAGCCACCGTGTTCGCGGGCTGATGCTATGTCAGGTCGCAGTTTGAACCTGATTGCCCGAGACGATCAGTCACCGCTGCCAGGATCGAATTGCGCCCTCCTGCAAAACACCAGCCTGCTCGCGGAACGGTGGAGATGCCCCCCTTTTCGCTGTTTTCGTTGCGTGCGAACCCGGCAACGAATGGACCTGCCGGATGCGGCGGGCACGCCGCCGCATCCGTCGCCAACTACGCTGCTCCTACCTGGCGCTGCCCGTCGTGCTGGGCGGCATGATAATGTCAGCCACTTGCCGGTCCTTGGGGTTGATCAGCAAAACTTCGTTGTTCGCCAGCTTGGTGTATTCGTAGTCCCTGGCCGCCGAAACCTGATTGGTAGCGCTGCTCGGCAACTGGTGCATTGAGAGCGATTGCGGGAGCTTTCCGCCGAGCCTGGCTTGGAATCCCGAAGGTGCGGTTTGGCCCTTTTCACTCGCGACGCTGTGGAAAATGGTTTGCTTCTGCGCAGAGGTCAGATTGAGCTGAGCCGCTCCGGCCAGACCAACGCTTCCCATCAGCGCCGCAGTGAGCGCCGTGCCATAAAGAATTGTTCGCATTGTATGTCTCCTGATTTCGCTTTACCGCCGGCCGCTGATGCAGCCGGTTGGAATTGGTTCTTGCGCGCTCAAGAGAATTGACGCCTCCTCCTCGATTATTGATCTGGGTTAACCCTCCGATCCTTCAGTTGAGGTGCGAGCCGCCTGAGTTAGTTAACTGCGCGACGAGCGCGCGACGGGGTACCTTGCCGGCTTCGCCGCAGCCATCTCGGTCCGCAAAGAACGAGCAGTTTCGCCCAGGTATGAATTATCGAAATCGGCAAGCAAGGATAACGCGTCGAAGTCCAGGATGGTGACGCATTTGTTGCTCATCTTTATGAGACCGTCCTCGCGCAACGAGCGCAGCGTCCGATTAACGTGGACCGTGGTGAGACCGAGCGCATCGCCGATGAGTTCCTGCGTCAGCGGCATGTTGAACGACATGCCTTCGGTCCGACCGGTTGTCTTCAGCCGTACGAATAATTCCAGCATCAAATGGCTTACACGTTCGCACGCCGAGCGGCGCGCCGCATCGATGAGATGCTCTCCGACGATTGCCGCCTCGCATACCGCAGACCAAAACAGTGCCTTTGCCAATGGCAGATTGCGTTCGAATACGCTGTCGACGGCTTCCAGCGGGATCGCGGAAACTGATGCATCGGTCGCGGTTGCAATCGAGTATAGAGAAGCTTTGAAGAAACATGCCTGCAGCCCGAAGATCTGCCCCGGCAGGATGAAATCAACGATCTGCCGATCGCCATTATGAAGAATTTTGTATCGAAACAGCCATCCGTTGTGATTGATAAAAAACGTGCGACACGGCCGCCCCGCCACCACGAGGTCCTTGTTCTTGTAAATCTGCCGAAGCTCGCCCCCAAGGCTCTGGTCCGGATAGAGATCGCGCCAGAGCGTTCTCTGTACCCAAGGCGACGAGAGGGACGGAGCAGCAGTTTCTCCGGCGATCCGGACGACGCCGCCACTGCTTGTTGAAGCGCCTGCGCCATTGACACATGATTGGAAAGGAGAGCGATTTCGCATTTAGCTTACCCCACTTCAGGACGTGGCGGCGCTCGAATTGCGACGCACCCTCCGATGCAACCGCGTGTTTGGCGTCATCGGAGTTAGCGGCTGTCAATTCGCAGCGGTTTCCATCCATTAGGATGGAGACGAAATTACCGCACCAAGCCGGGCAAAAATGTCGCAGCCGCTCTGCGCGCGGGAGCGCGAGGAAAGTCTGGTGTGCACCCCCCGGCCACCATAACAACGCGTTCGCGAATGGCGGCCGCACAAAGGGCTGCTTGGCGCGTCGATCACTACTTTGGGCTGGCGACGGACGACACCAAGATCACCTCGGTGATCGCGCGCTCGCGAAAAAAAAGTTGGACCTCGCCGCGAAATGCTGTGAACCCCGCGCGACTCGCGTCCAGAACGGCACTGCTTTCGTGTATCTGCGCGCCTACCCTGCGATGATCGGTAGCGGCTCGAACTCGCCGCGCAGCACGCCCGCAGCGTCGGGGTAGCCCATCCAGCTTTGGATGGCGGTGGCATAGACGCGGCGGAAGTCGGTCGTGAATATCATGTTGCCGTCGTTGAGCTCGGCGAGACTGGGCATCTGGCTATACTGGCCGCCCGCGACGGGCGCGCCGATCATGAAGACCGGCCCGGCCGTGCCGTGATCGGTGCCCTGACTGGTGTTTTCCTTCACCCGCCGCCCGAATTCGCTGAACGCCATCACCACCACGTCCTGCGCCCGCCCGAGCCGGGCCACGTCCTTCATGAACGCCGCGATGTGGTCGGACGTGTAGGTCCACAGCCGCGCATGGACGTCGCTCTGGTAAACGTGGGTGTCGAAGGCGTTGTTGCGGTATGCGACGTAGTAGATCCTGGTCGGAAAATCCGCTGCGATCAGCGCGGCGACGCGGTCGAGGCCGAAACGTACCAGCCCGTAGTCGATCGGCGTGCGATAGTTCGCCCATGCGTCGCGCACCAGCTGTTCTGCGTTGAGCGCGCTGCGCGAGACGCCGTACATGAACTCCTGCGCCTCGTTGGCGCCCTCCTGGCGCGTCGCGACCGCGCTCAAAAATTCTTGTTCCTCCGCAAAGCCGCTACGGATGAACTTCTGCGGATCGTCAAACACCAGCGGCACATGATGTTGCGAACGCACGGCAAGCGATTGCTGGGTGTCGATGTTGACGACGAAGTTGGCGTGCCCTTCCGAATCCATGGCGTCGGCCAGGCGACCGACCCAACCGTACAGGTCGCCGCGATTGGGCGCCGCGGTCTGCCAATAGGCCATTGAGGAGAAGTGCGAGAACGACGGTTGCTCGTAGCCGACGCCGTGGATGATGGCCATGCGGCCATCCTTATAGAGGCGCTCAAGGCCCGCCATGGTGTATTGGAAGCCGAAATGGTCGTCTAGCTTGCGCAGGCGCGCCGGCTTGATTCCGATTCGCGGCCTTGCGCGGTAGTAGGCGTCGTCTCCGTAGGGTACGACGGTATTAAGGCCGTCATTGCCGCCGGACAATTCGACCACAACCAGGATGCGTCCTCTTTCGGGAGCGCGCGCTGCAGTCTGCGCCCAGGCCGGACCGCGACTGAGCATGCCGGCGGCGCCGAACGCGAGGCTGCCAAAGCCCGCACGCAGGAAATCGCGACGCCCGATGCCGCCGAGGCGCGAAAATATGGATGTCATAACGGGCCTCCCTTTATTGCGCTTGCCGACTTCTCCGGCGCCATTGCGGCTCATTTGTCGGGCCGATAAAGGCGGGCTAGCGCGGTACCCCCGATAGAGGCACGCTTCGCTTTGCCCGCCGTGCAGGCGCCAACCGCGGATATCTCAACACAGCTGAAACTCCGGCGAACTCATGATCAGGTGCGCGGTCAGCCGCAAGGGCCGCTCCATATAGGTCGAAGCCCGTTCGAGCTCCGCGGTGCCAAGCTGACGCTCCAGGAACGCCACCAGGCTGCTGCGCACGGCCCCGGTGACCGGCACGCTCAACAGGCGAAGCGACAGATGGTCCACCGCGTCGGCGGCGGTCTTCGCGCCGGACGCGTTGACGAGGCGGGAAAGCTCGAACTGCGCGGCCGCCCGCGGGATCGGCTTGATCCGGCGCACCGCCTCCTGCCACCCGACCAGGCTACCGTAGCGGGTATTGAAGTCCTCGGCGCCGGCGATGACGTTCGCCATGGTCTTGTCGCCGCCCTCCATGCCGCCGCCGCCGCCTTCCTGTTCGACCGTCGCCTCGGCAATGCTGTAGCCGGCCAGAATGCGATCGTTGACCCGCTTGACTTCAGCGCCCGGATTAAAGTTCGGCTCGACGAAATTGATAATGTCGGGAAACAGAACGTCGCGGGCAAAATTACCGCGCGCCAGCAGCAGTCCGGGTGTGATCCAGGCCCGCCCCTGAGCCCAGCCGGCAACCGTCGGAGGATTGAGGAGCGTCTGCCCAAGTTCGCGGCTGACCAAATAGAGATCCGGAATGCCGGGCAGGTGTTTGACGCCGAGCTTGCGATAGGTCGAGACGATCAGCTCGATTGGCCCCTTGATCCGGGTCCCGACCGAAGGCGGACTATAGAAATCCCGCGACAGGAAGATTGTCCGCATCAGCGGCGCAATCTCGTAGTCATTGTCGCGCAGCACGGCGCCGAGCCGCACCGCAAGGTCCGGCGAGATATTCTCGCGCGCAAAGAATTTGTACAGTTTGGCGGCGACGTATTCGGCAGTGACCTTCTGCTCGAGAATGATGCTGAGGATATCGACGCCGTCGAAATTGCCAGTGCGGTCAAGGAAGGTCTTTGCTCCATCGTCGTGCTTTACTGGATCGACCTTGAAATCGAGACCGTCGTCGATCCATCCGGTGAAGGCGCGCGCGGCTTCGCGGATATCCTTTTCGGTGTAATGGCCGACCCCCATGGTGAACAGTTCCATCACCTCGCGGGCAAAGTTCTCGTTCGGTGCGCCCTTCACATTCTCGGCCGCATCGAGATAGGCGAGCATCGCCGGATCGCGCGCCGCCTCGATCAACAGGGTGCGGAAATTGCCGGTGGCGTGCCGATGCAGCAGCGCAAGCTGCTGCTCCATCTTGCGGCAGTCGCGGATCTTCTCCTCGCCGGTGGCAAAATGGCCGTGCCAGAACAGGGCCATCTTTTCTTCCAGCGGGCGGCTGGTGGCGACCATGCGATCGGCCCACCAATGGGCGAGGCGCCGCGTCTCCAGCATGGTGGCGCGCAACCAGTAAAAGAAACGGTCGACCACCGGCTGCAGGCGGCGTTCGCCGGCGGGCTTGACGCGCGCGCCGAGCGCCTCACCGGTCCTCTCGGCACGCTCGGTGGCCGCCACGCGACTCGGCGGGAAGTCGCGCAGCGACGGATCCCAGACGCCCGAGGGGTCGAACGGCGCGAGATGATCATTGGGTATCGACTGATAATCCATTACCGACGCCACCGCCTGCTCGGGAGTCATGGCGGCAAGACGCGCGATCTCCGCGGGCGGGGCGCCGAAGCCGGCGCGATCGATCAGATGGCGGGCACGATCGTAAGTCCAATCGGAGAGGGAGATCGGCGCAAGGTCATTGGCCCAGGAATCAGGAGCCGGCCCGCCGTGCACGAGGCCGGCATCGGCGTTTGCGGCCAGCGCCGCCGGACCCGAGCGAGAGGGTGAAATGAAAGGTTCGGCCCGGTTTTCCATGGGCAACCCCGGTCAAGAGGAGCGAGCTGAAACAAAACTATACGCCCCGGCGCCGCGCTCCGAAAGCCAGCGCCAGCCTATACGTCGCATAGGAAGTCTTGAACGCAGCGCGTGTGGACGAGTGCGGACCGTAGCGCGCGCGTCAGACCATCTCGAATTACCTCTGCGGCAGCAATTCGGACGAATGCCTGCACCACCGGCACCGTTCCGGAAACGCACCGCAAATCGGGGGCCTATTGGAGGTAGCGAATCCAAGTCGCCCGTCCATCTGGATTCGCCCTCAACGGCTTTGGTATCTTTGTAGCGAAGGCCTCTCGGCATGCGCGATCGGGAGCCTCGATACGGTGACTGAGGAAGGGCATTTTACGCTGCGCCACTGAAGTTGGCGTCAGCGCTCCTCTGGCGGCAGCGGCGACGCGGCCCCGTCACCACAGCCTCGCCGATCTATCGCGGCACGCGCTACGTCAGCACAATCCTGCCCGCCTCAAGCAATACTTGAGGTTGGCGAGAATGCGCGGCCAACGCCAGAGACGGCGTCGATGAAGTTCGATTGGTCCCGGGAGATGGCGCGCGTGATGGTCAGCTTTACGTCGCCGACGGGCTCAATCTCGACCTCCGGCCGAAACTCGTTGCGCCACTTGAGGACGAGCCGCCTCGGCGCATCGACTTCCAAGATTCGCCGTCAGCGGTCCGCCATCGGGACCAATAAGCTAAGCGGGCCTTCCAATCACTCTGCTGGCGGAAGCCGAACCAACATTTCTTGGTGAAATCCGGGCCTGTCAGGCGGACCACAGGTCGTCCGGGGAAGTGCGGATGTACGTGACATATACGAAGGTGCTGGCATGCTGTCATTCCTCCCACTGCATGCAAGCCTCGAACTGCGGCCGAAGTCGCCTGCCGCGGCTGATGATACGGGCGCGCGGACCTTGCTGCGACTTGGCCACGCAATCCGCTCTAGTCATCGCCTTTTCTTTCGAGCTTCTTGTTGAGTTCGGAAAGTGCCGTCAGCCGTGGCCGCTCAAACTTGTTGATCCAGCGCTCGGCAATCTCGTTGATCGCACCGGATTGACGAAGTGGAGCTTCTCTCGTTCCTGTCGCTTGCAGGATACGAGATTTGCCTCCTCTAGAATTGCGAGATGCTTGGCGACGGCTTGGCGCGTCATATCGAGCCCCTCACATAACTCTGCCAAGGTCTGGCCAGTCTTGCGGTGCAGCCGGTCCAGCAGTCAGCGGCGGCTTGTATCCGCCAAAGCC
>JASHRR010000995.1 GCA_030037185.1 Xanthobacteraceae bacterium
CACGGCCCGCCCGAGTTGCGACATTGTTGTGGACTAGCCTGGAAATTCGCAGAGGACGGCGGCTGCGAATAGCAGAATTTGCCCTGCCGTGATCAGATAGAGACAGTTGGTGCAACGAGGGGGGAGATAAATGTCGCAGGGAGTCCAATGGCTCTGCGCGCTGGCCGCAACGTCATGCAATTCGCTACCCGATATCGCGGCCCTCCAGACCGCCTACGAATGTGAAGCAGCCGCCGGTAGCGCAGTCCACGACAACGGTCTGCAGGTGCTGCAAGCCAATTGTCACGACGACGACAGCGACAAATTTCTCTGCGAGGCCACGTTCATTTCGAAGGGCGATCCGGAGCGCCCCTATTTCGACATCGTCACCGTTGCCCAGGCAGGCGAGGGCTGGGAACTCAAGAGCGGCCTGTGCAAGCGCTGAGGGATCACACGATGATCCCACTGCCATGGAAGGCGACGCGAGTGCAGTGACGTACCGTCGTTCGAAGTTGATCCAACATAGCGAAACACCGGTATCTTGGAAAATGACCCGCGACTCGAAACCAAGCCGCGGCCTCCAGCGCGTCGTGCTCGTCGGCGATCGCGAATATCTTTTTAAGTACGGGCCCTACACGGTGACAAGCGTCCCACTCGGACCTCGTTCTCCGTCCGATAATCTATGAAGGGCCACAAATGACGGAGACCCCCCGGAGACGTCGTCTTAGCGCGCAACGGCGCCGCGCCCTTCAATTGCTTGCCAGCAGTCAGAGCGGAATCACGGAGATGCTCCTGTTCGCACATGGCGTCACACCTCACATGTTAGGCCGCCTCCTCCGCAGCGGTCTCGCAACAATCCAGCGCGAGACCATTAAGTCCGGCGACCTGATGATCGAAATTGGCCGCATCACGATCTCGGACACCGGACGGCGGGCGCTCGAGACGTTGCGTCGGCCGCCCGGTAACCCATCCCCCGCCTAAAGGCTACCTAAAGGCGGGGAGCTTCCGGCCAGTAGGCGTTGGGTTACCGAGTTTGGGACTACGGCCCCAAGCTACCTGCAGACAGCTTCAAGACCCCCGCGAGCGCTTCCTCAACTCCGGGTGCGCAAGTAACGACAAGCCGGCTCTTCCCCCGTTCAGCTCGCGCTCGATCTGCAAGAGCAAATGGCAGCCGGGTCGAAGACCTGTGATCTCGCGGTCGTCGAGCGTCTGCAAGAGAGTGCGATCATGGTGAGATTTCCGGCTGACCTCCCCAAGGCCGCGCGACGCAAGCTCGTCCAAGGTCCCCTCACCGAACAGCACCGCCCGGCAATCGGCCAGCCGCTCACAAACTCGGAACAAGCGTTCGATCCGAATCAACCGCGAAGGCCTTGAAACTCCCCGATCAGCCGAACTTATTTGACCGCGGAAATCCCCTCGGCACAATGCGTCCAGCGTCGGCGCGGTTGCCGCGCCAATCGGCAAGTTCGCTCATGCTCAGAGTGAACGCCCGCCCGGCCGAGTCTATCCATGACAGTCCGTCGTCGGCCTTGAAGGTCTTGATGTCGGACAGGCCACCATCCTTGTAGCGTTGCAGGCGGACGCCGCGTCCGCGCGTCATCTCGGGGACCTGGTCCAGGGAGAACAGCACGAGCTTGCGGTTCTCGCCCACTGCCGCAACCATTTCGCCGTCGGCGGCGCAAATGGCGCGCGCCTCGTCGGGAGGCGAGACGTTGAGGACCTGCTTTCCTTTGCGGGTATTGGCGATGCAATCGTCCTCCGGCACCACGAAACCCCTGCCCTCCCGGCTTGCCACCAGGAACTTGCGGCCGCCCGCGGCCGCGAACACCGATACCAGGTCTGATTCCTGCTCCAGATCGATAAACAGCCGCACTGGCTCACCGTGGCCGCGACCGCCCGGGAGCTTGCCGGCATCGAGCGTGTAGAAGCGGCCGTTGGTCGCGAATATCAGACACTTCGACGTCGTCTCTGCCGGAAACGCGAAACGCAACGCGTCGTCGGCCTTGAAGGCGACTGCGGAGAGGTCGGTGACGATCCCTTTCAGGGCGCGGATCCAGCCTTTTTGCGATACCACCACGGTGATCGGCTCGCGTATCGCCATGGCCTCCTCGATCGCCGCCTCGTCGTGTTCGGGCGCCTGCGAGAAGGAGGCGCGGCGCTTGCCGAGCGGCGTCGCCGGGCCAAAGGTGGTGCGCACCGCGTTGATCTCGTCTGCGACCTTCTTCCACTGATCCTTTTCGGATTTGACCAGGTCCTGCAGCTTCTTGCGCTCGGTACGCAAATTGCGGTCCTCGGCCTTGATTTCCATTTCCTCAAGCCTGCGCAGGTTGCGCAGGCGCATGTTGAGAATAGCGTCGGCCTGAACGTCGCTGAGCCTGAAGGTGCGGACGAGGACGGGCTTGGGCTCGTCCTCATTGCGGATGATGCGGATGACCCGATCGAGATTGAGGTAGGCGACGAGATAGCCGCCCAGCACTTCGAGGCGGTTCTCGATTTGCCGCAGCCGATGATTGGTGCGGCGCAGCAACACCTCCCGACGATGGTCAAGCCATGCGCGCAAAGCTTCCGCAAGGCCAACCACCTTCGGAATCTTGCCCCTCATCAGCACGTTCATGTTGAGAGGAATGCGGCTTTCGAGCTCGGTGAGCTTGAACACCGATTCCATCAGCAGCTCCGGATCGACCGTGCGCGCGCGCGGCTCAATGACGAGGCGAATATCCTCCGCGGATTCGTCGCGCGCCTCGCCCACCAGCGGAAGCTTCTTGTCGTTGATGAGCTCAGCGATTTTCTCGACCAGACGCGACTTCTGCACCAGCCATGGGATCTCGGTAACGACGATCTGCCAGCCGCCCCGGCCGATCTCCTCCTTGGCCCAGCGCGCCCGCACCCGAAACGAGCCGCGGCCCGTGACATAGGCCTCGGCGATCGCCGCCGGGTCATCGACGATCACGCCCCCGGTGGGAAAATCGGGTCCCGGCACGTACTTGAGAAGATTGCGGCTCTTGGTGTTGGGATGCTCGATCAGGTGGAGCGCCGCATCGCACAGCTCGGCCACGTTATGAGGGGGTATGGCAGTCGCCATGCCGACCGCAATGCCCTGGGAGCCGTTGGCGAGCAGATTGGGAAAGGCGCCCGGCAGCACGACGGGCTCTTCCTCGGAGCCGTCATAGGTCGGCCGGAAATCGACCGCGTCCTCGTCGATCCCCTCCATCAGGAGGCGGGCCACTTCGGTAAGACGCGCCTCGGTGTAGCGCATCGCCGCCGGATTATCCCCGTCAATATTGCCGAAATTGCCCTGGCCGTCGATCAGCGGGTAGCGCTGGGCGAAATCCTGCGCTAATCGCGCCAGGGCGTCATACACGGCCTGATCGCCATGGGGATGGAATTTGCCGATGACGTCGCCCACTACGCGGGCGCATTTCTTAAATGCAGCGCCGGGATCAAGCCGCAACAGGCGCATCGCATACAGGAGGCGACGGTGGACCGGCTTGAGGCCGTCGCGCGCGTCTGGTAGCGCGCGGCCCGTGATGGTGGAGAGCGCATATTGGAGATAGCGCTCTTCCAGCGCGTCACGCAGCGTGATCTCTTGCACGTCGGACGGATCGGGAAGCAATGTGCTAGCCATAGAGAATCCTAAGCTAATGATAGTGAATCGATAGCTAAAGCGGGAGGCAACGACAACCTTGTCGCAACATCGAGAATGTGAACATTTTTAACCCCAGCGTTTCTCGGAGGGTCGATAGTCCTTGCGAGCATCTCGCGGCGCATGGCAGCGCGTAGCGCCGAGGCATGACCTCCTTCGTGCCGACCCCTGACCGGCAATGCTTGCGGCGCGTTGCGGAGCGAGGAGGCGCCGAAGGCCGATCGTTGACCAGACGGCGGCAGGCAGCGTCACCACGATTCGGGGTGGCAGCGGCCGCGCGACCTACCCTGCCCCAACTGCGGCGGCGATGAAGTGGTGGCGCTGCTCGGGCAGCGACTCGCCGCGCGGCTCGTAGACGTGGCGTTCAAGAAAGAACCCGGTCAGCGCAAATGCGTCCTTCAGCTCAGCAGCCGAGGGCGTCCGTGCTGGTGCCTCGGCTTCGGCGCTGAGAAAGGCCGGCAGCGCTAGGAGCTTGTCACGCCATCGGGCGCCGGCTTCCCGCGACACCGCCCGGCCGCTCTTTGGCGACACGAAGACAAGTTCGGCTGTCTTGCCTGTGGCGGCGCAGCAATCGAGGTCAAGGCCAAAACCGAGCTCTGCTAGCAGCTCAAGTTCGAACCGAGCCACCAGCGCGGCGGCGAGCACCGGATCGCCGAGATGCCCAATCGTGGTGTCGAGGAGATCGAACACTAAAGGGTGCGGATCGCGCTC
>JASHRR010000996.1 GCA_030037185.1 Xanthobacteraceae bacterium
GTTCTTGCCGCCCACGGAGTCGATGTCATCGTTCATCAGGGCGACGAGGTCGGTCGCTGGAGCGGCGGCGGCCACGCCCAGAAGCGTCAGCTCTGGCGCATAACTTTTCGCGGTGATGCCAGTAAACAGAGCTGCCTGTCCGCCCTGCGAATGCCCCCACACCACAAACCGTTTGCTGCCACCCGCGCCCGGCACGCCGCCGGCCGCGCGCACCGCATCGATCACGGCGCGGGCCTCGCTGTCACCGACAAGGTAGGGATGCGGGCCAGATGTGCCGAGGCCGGGGTAATCGGTCGCTGCCACGACGTAACCGCGCTCGACAAACGAGCGCAGGCCTTGAATCTGCTGAAACAGAAAGATGGCCAATGAGGGCGCGCACCGGGGCGTGATGCCGGTGGTCGGATGCGCCCAGGCAACGATCGGGCGCCCCTTCGCTGGCGGTTCGCCTCTCGGGACAACGATGACGCCTGAGACGAATATAGGTTCGTCCTTCAGGCCCCTCGACCGGTAAAGCACCCGGTAGGCAGCGGCGCCGAGGGGTGCCCCGGCTATACGCTCCGACTTGACAAGGCTGCCGGGGTCCCCGTGAAGCAGCGATCTTGGCGCATCATAAAAAGAGGTCTGCGCTGAGGCGCCATTCGGATAACCAAGAACCGCGACGAACAGCGCCGCAAGAATTAGCCTGCAGACGCGAACGCCTCTGACCAGCCGGTGCAGATCGGATTGACGCATGACTCACCTTCCGTAGAGGATCTTCAGTTCGCCGCTGGCACGAAGCGCTATCACGATGCCATCGGCCGACAGGGACACATTTTCGAGGTTTGCCGAGGCCAGCTTCCCTTCCATGCGGAACCCATCCTTCAGCGGTCGCGAGAGCTTCTCATTGGCGGCGTTGAGCAGGTTTTGATACGCTATGCCATAATCGACCCCCGCCGTTTCCCGCAACTGCGCCACGATCTGATCGATTACAGGCGCGACATCTCCCTGGTCCGTCGTTGCCCCGAGGTCGGGAATCCGGAAAGCGTGATTATCAGCATCGACCTGCGGCGAGCAGCTGAGGTAGACCCACTGTCCAGCGCTTGGATCGGCACCGGAAGCCGAAGCGATCTGCAGACCGATGACGAGCTTGCCCGACGAGGGATAGACCTCAACGTTCTTGATTGGCGTTCCGGCCGCCGGAGCAATCGCGCCGATTGCCTGCGTGATTCTATCCTTGAGCACGTCGTAGCCGATCCGGACGGGAAGGACGACCTCGAACGCCCCGGGATCGTTGACATCTCGGCCGAGTGGAGGTAACGCAGTAGCCGTTACCGGCGGAGGAGGCTGTCCGACCAAGGTTTCTGCGGAGCCAGAAAGCTCGATCGATCCTCTCAATACCCTGGCAGTGGCGCGCACACCTGCGAAAGCCGCACTCTGCGGTGCCAATTGTAACCAGAGCTGCGGACTTTCCGACAGTTCGACCGGCTCGAACGCATGGCGCCAGGCCCGCGCGGCCTTGTCGTGCAGATCGAGCCGTCGCGCCGCCGCCAGCGCACGCGCCCTGACGCGGCCGAGCTGTGCACGGATCCGCGGCTCGGCATATTTGGCCACCGAAATCTCGCGCCCCAGGACGTGCAAAATCGGTGGTTCGCTCCAGCGAAAGCTGTCACTGAAATTCAGATCAAGCGACCAATCGCGGCTGAGTTGGGGACGCGCCTCGGCTTCGACGGTCGCGCTGGCTTCGGTTTCGCCATGGATACGGGCGGTAAAACGATTGGCGCCCTGGCCTTCGAGCGCACCGTAGATCGGTACCGAGCCGTAAACCCGGTCCCCGCGACCGAAAACCGACACGGGGCCAGACCGTTCAACGTAGCCCGAAATGTCGCAGTTGGCGTTGACCCGGAAGATAAATACCCGGCGGTGTACACAGTTGACGCGCTCATCGATTGTAGCGAGCCGCCGCGGAATGTCCCTTGCAATATCCTCCGCGAGCGCGGGCAAGCTGAACTCGATAGTCGCGGAGACCCGCGACTGCGTGGTGAACGGCGGCACGGTATCCGGCGCGAAAGCGGGCTTTTCTGCTGCGAACGCTGGTAAGCTGAGGCCTACAAAGCTAAGCACCGCGGCGCTTGCCAGAACCGTTCGTCCGGCGGCAGTAGTTGTCCCCGCCATGTTCGGGGTTGAATGCAAATTCATGAGACATTCCTCGGTTTCTGTGTAAGGGCGTAGGCAGATACTAGCCTTACTTGCGTCTGTCGGAACACGAGTGCTGGGCTTTGCGTAACGCGCAGTCCGCCTCGTCTATATCGTCTTGGCGTAAGGAAGCGCAGACCTCCGCGCGATCCCGTAATTTCGCGCAGAATCGACCGTTAACTTCGAAAGGCTGCACAATCGCGCAAAAGGGTGGGACTGTCGGATATTGTGCCGGGGTGTGCCTAGGTCGCGCGTGCACCGCGATCTGGGCGCTCACTACGGTCTGTTCTGTGCCGCTCCGGCCGTCTGACACGGGTTCGGCTAATCAGAGCCAATGACGATCGCGGCCGAAGCGATGAAAACTGCCGCCGCCGAAGCGATGAAATCCACCGCCGCCCATGAAGCGTTGCTCTGGTCGGAAGATCTGTGCGCGGGAACGCATGGTCTCGCGTCCGCTGTCGCCATGCGGGACATCGAACTTGCGCCGCCCCGCCGTCGCACGACCTATTGCCCGTTCTCCCTCGTTCCTTCTGGCGTCACCGTCGCGGCTGTCCGGGAAAGCCGGGGAGGTTCTCCTGGCAGCATCTTCTGCCCGGCCTTCGAATGGGCGGAGGCCGTCTGGCTGGCGGGCGTCGGCGCGGTCTCTCGCGAAATCGCCATCGCGCCCGGCCGGGAATGCTGGCGAGATTTTCCTGCTCGCATCTCCTGCGTAGCCGCCCCATGGACGCGACGCGTCAGGCCGCGAGACGTCACCGCGATCGCCGAACAAGTGATCGTTCGGAGTATCAGCGCGCTCCCGGAATGCATCGCGAGCGGCCGCCTCGTTGCCGTGACCGAAGCGTTCGGCGAGCATGGCGTTCGGATAAGGAACGCCATGACGGTGCGCCGGATTGTGCATCCAGCTGATATTGGCGGCGTTGATGTTCATATGATTGAAGATGTTATAGTTGTTGACGTTGATGAAGACATTGTTGCGCCACCAGTTGCAACCGCCCCAGATCGCGGCGCCGACCGCAACGCCCGCCCCGAACGATACGATGTTGCTGGCAACGAAGCCAGGCGGGGACCAGTAGAACGGCAAATAGTTCGGATAGTCCCACGTACCGTAGGCCGCTGCGGGGTCATAGACCGGCACGTAATAGACATTGGGATTGGCTGGCTTGATGGTGATCGGCTGCGGTCCACCGGAGGCAACGACGCCCGACGGAGGCGGTGCTGTCGTGACCACCTGCTGTGGTGTTGATTGCAGATTGCCTGCCGCTTGAGCCTCTGCGCGGAGCTTCTGCATGGCATTGAGCACGTCCTGCTGCTGCGCCAGAAAAGCATCGCCGAGTTGCTGGGTCCAGCTGAGCTTGTCGTTCATCATTTCCAGCGTCTGCGGCACAGCCGTGAGGGCCTTGACGCTCGGGTCCCATGACTGCGACTGCATCGCGCTTTGGAGGCCCTGTCCTTCAGTGTTCGGGTTGTCACGCGACCAGCGCGCGGCCTCGACGACTTCGAGTGGATATGTCGAGGCCATCAGAACCTGGCTCAGAAGCGGATCCGGATAGAGCGCGATGGGAGCGACAAGCTGCTCGATCTGCCCTTCAGAAAACGTTTCCTGAGTGGACGGTGGACTCTGAGTCTGAATCGGGGTGGCCGCGCCTTGTGCGCGCGCTGGCGCGGTGCCGAAGCTTGACACGAGCACAAGCGGCACGGCGCAGAGAGCGAGCCTACGGATCGCCATGGTGGGCTGAGGTTTCATTTTTTATCTCCATTTTTGGTGTTGTCGTTACCCGCTGATCGCGAGCCGTTATATGAGCCTGCCCGCTCGCATTGGACAAATGATACACGCGAGGACAAAAAACAAATACCGTTTCAATATGCGGGTATCGTTGCGCGTTATGTACTCAATCCGGCATTTTACCCTGAACGCGCTTTGTCGCCGCTCGCTAGGCAACCGCTGGCGCAACATGTTGAATCGGCCAGACCGGACTGTGCATTGCTCGGCACAACGCC
>JASHRR010000997.1 GCA_030037185.1 Xanthobacteraceae bacterium
GCCTTGTAGACCGTGCCACACTGGTAGCCGGCGAGTACGTTCTGGAGGCCCGTGAGCGTCGCGTCCTGGCCAGTGGTCGGGAAGCGCTTGGGCGGCACTTTCAGGGTCTTGAGGTAGGAGATCACCGCATTGGCGTTGTCATCATTTGGCACCACCGCGGCATTGATGTTGGGGTGCGCGGTGTATTGTTGCTCGAACGTCGTGCGCGCCGTTGCCGGATCCCAGGTGCCCGCCGGCTCACCGACGTTGACGTATTTTCCGGAGTCGAAGCTGCGCTTCAGCACGCTCATATAGCCTTCGGCGAACAACGTCGCGTTGTTGTCGGTAGCAGCGCCGCGCATCACGAGGATCTGCGGATTGGCGATGTTCCAGTTGGTGAGGCATTGGTCCATGCCCTGGCCGATCAGCTTGCCCACGCCGACATTGTCGAAGCTCACATAGTAGTCGCGGTTGCCGCCGAGGGTGAGCCGGTCATAGTCGATCACCGGCACGCCGCGCTGCTTGGCATAGGTCTCGATGGAGGCGCCCACCCCCGAGGAGATCGGGTCGACGACGAGCACGGTCGCGCCCTGGGAGATCGCTGACTGAGCCTGCGTCAGCTCGGTCGACTCGCTGCCCTGGGCATTGGTGATGATGTACTGGTCGGCGGTGAGGCCGGCCGCCCCGAATGCCTTCCTGAGATAGGGCTGGTCGAAGGAGGTGTAGCGGGCCGAGGTCGTCGTCTCGGGAAGCAGCACAGCGATCTTTCCTTTGACCTTCGCGGCGCGATCCTTGAGCCGCACCATGGCGGAGAAATCGGCGGTGAAAGAGGTGGCGCTGAGCGCAGCCTGGCTGAGCGCGGTCGAGGTGGTCATCAGGCTGAGTACGACGGCAACGAGACCGGCTCGTCCTCGGGCGCCGCGAAGCCGAACGTTCGCAGGAGCGGCGGATAATGACGGCATTTTGGGATTTCCTCTTTGGAGGCCGCACCTCCTGCGCGTCGGCAAATCGTCCGCAGGGGGCTTATCGCCTTGATAACATATCGAGCCATGCAGTGGCAGAGGGGTCGCGCAACGACACCGTTGCGAACGATCGAATCAACGTGCAGCAGGTTTCCGTCCCGGACAGACCGTCGCTGTGCGAAGTGGCGTAGTGGGCGTTCTGGCATCGCCAGCAAGGTTCTCACGTTCCCTACCAGAACTGATTGCGCTTCGCGGGATATTACGTGCCGATGCCGGTTGGGTCGCCTCGGGCATCCCCCAAGCTTATTCTGGTAGCTGTCCCCCGGTTTTGCGCCGGAAGCATTCTGCGGCGCTACCGGGACAAGATCAGCCATTCCCAGCTGGGTCAGCGCCATCCTCCATGTCATCCGTCCGACAAAATGGCCGTGGCCGCCCTCCTGTCCGATGCCCGACGTCTACGATAAAGGGGTTCGCTCACTACGCGGGCTTGTTGCCTGTTGAGCCGTCAGACGACCTGCCGGCTATTCTCCGCGCTATGCCTGCGTCCCATCACTTGCTATAAAAAGGAGGCGAGAGAATCACAGCACAGGATGCCACATCTTGGAATGAACACACCTCCGATCGTGTCACCAGAGGACTGGGAAGCGGCGCGCCAGCGGATGCTGGCGAAGGGCAAGGCGCAAATGCGCGCCGCCTCGGCCGCCGAACGCCCGCGGGTGCCATGGATGGCCGTCGAGAATCGTCAGCGGAACCTCCCGCCGGGGCCGCTTCCTGATCAAACCGAAGCCCCTGCCCGACCGCACGCGAGCAAAGCTGCAGACGATCAATTAGGAGCTGCGTCAGCGGATACAACAGCCGACCTGCGAGCAGGCGAAATGGCGCAAGCAGGTCATCGCATAGCGTCCGAATTCGAAGGCCCCAACGACGAAGTGAGCCCGACCACTCACGAAAATCACTCGCGCGCGCTATCGCGTCTCCTCATCACGTTTTGCAGCGGTGTAGCTGCGACCTTGGCTTGGTGGTCGTATGGCGACGCAGCGAAACAGATGATCGCAAGCTCATACCCCCAGCTTCTCGGGTTGGCGCCGCCGCGGGCACCAACAGCGCCGGAAGCTCCCGAGATGATCGTTCCCTCCCCCAATCAGCTCAACGACCGCGTGGTCGCCGGTCAACAACTGACGCGCGATACCGATCAGACCACTACGAGCGTCGATCAAGCGCCCTCGGCTCAGGCCGATAGCATCCCCCTCGAGAGCCGAGGCGACGCGGCATCGTCACAGCCGACGGTGCCTTCGAACGTAAAGCCGGCGGAAGCGAAAGCGCTACCGACATCGTCCGAAAAAGGAAAGCAGCTCTCCGCCGCGAACCACCACGATGCTTCATGCTTTCCATCAGCTTCGGCTGTGCTACAGAACCACCCAGGCGCACGGCCGACCTGGACCATGAAGGCGCCCGGTCATGAGGGCACCCAATGTTGGTACGCCGCTGCGCGACCCAGGGTAAGCAACCCTCGACCGACCCCGGGCGAGCGACCATCGAACTGAGTGATGCCAAGCAAAGAGATAGTCGGAACAACGCAGAGTGGGCTCTCCGTACCCGCCCGTACAGCGGTCTCCCGAATGAGGGGGAAGATGCTCCCGCGCCTACCTCCGCTCGCAGGCGTTTCAGCGACGGCTCGGCCCTGAGTCTGCACAAACTCCGCTCGCTGCACTCGCCAGCGCGCACTAACGCATTTTCCCTATTTCATTGATAATCAAGCTTCCTTGTCGTGGCGATACTGCACGGCGGTTCCTTAACTGCGTGCCGGACCTCCTGTCTTCCTGTTGAGGAGATCAGTCTCACGGATCAGTTCTTGCACCAACAAGTCATGTGCGAAGCTGTTGACCGTCTCAGCAATGATCGAGCAAAACAGCCCACTACAAGATGCCGTGCCCCCTGACATCTCTCCTTAAATAATCACTGAATTCAATTCTCATAACCTGAGCGCCGGCATGGTGAACTCAGTTGTCAGCGATAAGTCACCGGCATTGGCACCTGCCTCAACCGTGTAACGGCCAGGCGCGATTTTCCAGTCACCGGCCCCAGTGTCGAAACGGGCCAGCAAACGGGGATCGATCGTGGCTGTCACGCGTTGCGTCTCTCCGGGATCAAGCATCACCCGATTCCAGCCGACCAGGCGGATCGGGAAAGCAGGGTCGTCTGGGTGGCGCACGTAGAACTGCGGGGTGGCAGCGCCCCGGTGCGCGCCGACGTTTTTCACCTCGAGGGATATCGTGACACTTGATCCCGAGTTGATGGCGGTCAGCTCGCTATAAGCGAAAGCAGTGTAGGAAAGTCCAAAGCCAAACGGAAACAGTGGCTTGATGCCATTCTTGTCAAACCACTTGTAGCCGACGTCTGCGCCCTCGAAGTAATTCACGTCGACTGCGTGATTGCCGGCTGCCTTGCCGGCATTCGAGCTCGCAGTGTCGGCCGCCGTTTTCCTTGGCGGAAGCTGCGATTCGTCCAACGGAAATGTAATTGGCAATCGGCCTGAAGGATTTACTTCGCCGAATAAAGCCCGGGCAATCGCTTCCCCGCCGCGCGCTCCCGGATACCATGCTTCAATGACGGCTGCCGTGGACGAGAGCCACGGCATGCGCACCGGCCCGCCAGTTTCAAGTACGATGACCGTGTTTTGGTTGATCGCGGTGACCGCTGCAATCAAATGATCTTGATTGTCGGGAAGCGCGAGATCGGGTGCGTCATAGGACTCAGCCATCCATTGGTGTGCGAAGATGATGACAGCATCAGCTCCCTTTGCGACCTCCGCTGCCCGCGATATGTCATCACCTTCGACATATTCGACTTGCGCGCCGCCCGCTTTGACTTCGATCGCCTTTAGCGGCGAGGATGGATCATAGACCAGAGGCCCGGGGAAATCCCGGGGCCCAAGATTTGGCACAGCGTTTCCGCCCACGGGAATGACCTGCGAAGACCCGCCGCCAGACAATACGCCTTTGTCCGCATGCGAGCCAATCAGCACGATCCGTTTCAGCCCTTTGGCCAGCGGCAGGGCTCCATTCCGGTTGCGTAACAGCACCAGGCCGCGTTCCGCGACAGTCTGGGCTGTCTCGGCGTGTAACGTGTAATCGATGAAACCGCCTGGCTTCGGCGGGTCGTCAACAATTCCGCTAGCGAACATGGCGCGCAGGATTCGCTGCACCATGTCGTTGAGCCGTTCCAGGGGGACATTTCCCTTTTCTACCGCTTCCTTCAGGGCCGGCCCGAAATAGCCTTGCTCATCCATCTCCTCGCCAGACTCCTGATCAAGCCCGGAAAGCGCGGCCTTCTCGGTCGTGTGAACTGCGCCCCAATCCGACATTACAAAGCCCGAGTAGGCCCAATCGCGTTTAAGCACCTGGTTCAGCAGAAAATCGCTTTCGCAACTGTAGGTGCCGTTTACGCGGTTATAGGCGCCCATGACTGCGTGCGGACGTCCCACCTCGATGCCAATCTGAAACGCCAAAAGATCGCTTTCGCGCGCTGCGCCAGGGTCAATGTTAGCACTAAGCACTAAACGGTCGGTTTCTTGTGCGTTTAGCGCATAGTGCTTTATCGTCGAGATGATGCGGTTGCTCTGGATACCGCGAATCGTTGAGCCGACGATGATGCCGGTCAACAGCGGATCTTCACCCGCGTACTCAAAATTGCGTCCATTGCGCGGATCACGCGCGATGTTAGCGCCCCCGGCAAGCAAAACGTTGAAACCTTTTGCCCGCGCCTCGGCGCCCATCTGCCTTCCGGAGAGCTCGGCAAGCTCGGGGTCGAAAGTGGCCGCGATTGCAAGCCCGGAAGGGAAAGGCGTCGCTTCATCACCGGGTCGCACGTTATGGGGATTTGCTACGCCCAGACCCGCATCACTTTCTTGCAGCGCTGGAATACCAAGTCGAGGGATCCCCTCGACATAGCCGGCCGATCCAAATGCGGCGTCGGGTTTCGGTTTTCCGCCAAAGGGGAAACCGACGCGACCGTGCACGAGTCTGATCTTCTCATCGAGTGTCATCGCCTCCAGCGTCAAAGCGGCACGAACTTCCGCTGGTCGGCTAGGATCAAGCCACGGCCTGTGCGGGTCGAGCTGGTGATATTGCGCGCTGGCGTGCGGTTCTGTCATGAGAATAATGCCCAAGATGAAGGTTGCCCCGGCTGCGATTGGATATTTTGGGTCGACTTTCTTCATAAACTCGTTCCGAGGCTCGACTTTTATGAGCGTAAACCCATTGTATCCTGCAAGTCCATCCGGACGCACCGGCAGAGACATCGACCTGCCTGTTAAGCCGGGAGATGACGAGGCTTCCCGCCCCCTTTGAATCTCAATCCCGTCCAAGCTCGAAAGACGGTGTCTGCCAGCAACGCGATATTGGTCCTGATCAGGGTACTCTTTGCTCCGTCAAAGATAGCCTTTGTTCTCTCCTCGCTCACCAGCCCTTTCAATATCGTCCCGAACCTGAGTGCTGGAACACCATTTCAGAATAACCGCCAACCCCCGCGTCAGCCGAGCTTCGCGCGCTGACCTTCGAGCAGCGATGCGACGGCGCCTTGCTGCTCCGTCGTCACGTGCGAGGCGACGCTGCCGGCAAGTTCTTTCAGCGCGCTCTTTGCCGCATCTGCAGCGCCGCGCTCGACGTGGCGGAATGCCGCGACATACTGATCAAGCAGCAACTTGCGCATTTGAAGAGCCTCGCGCGGCGCCGCGAAACCGGCGTTCGGAAGGTTCGCCAGCGCCGACCTCAGCTTACCCCAACCGAGGTCGATCACCAGCGGCCTCACCAACATCAGCTCGCCTGCGAGCTGGGACAACCCGGCAACCTGCTGCACGAAATATCCTTCGTCGAAGCCGTGCATGCCGGCCTCTGTGTCGGCTTGTGCATAGGTTTGCGTCCAAGCGCCGGGCCAATCGCCCGCGAGGCCGATGCCCGGCAGGCCATAGGCGCGGCCTTTGTTCATCGGGCTCTTCACTGTACCCTGGAACCCGCCATTGACGCCGGGCGCCACGTTTCCGGCCTTGACGTCGACCCGCGGCCAGCGATTATCGGTTGCCGCGCGGGCGATCGCCTCGATGAGCCAGATGTTGTTGTTGTAGACGTCTATCAGGCTGGTGATGACGCCACCATTTTCCGGAAGTTCGCCGGAATAGGTGTAGTGATTGCCGCCCGGCCCGGTTTCGATGGTCTGCCGGCCGCCCATGTGCTCAACCCCCACAGTTGCCACGATCGGCTTCAGACGTTGCGGATGCGGCGTGTAGTAATCGAACTGCGGCCAGCTTGCTTCGCCTCCCGGCATGAAATGGCGGCAATCGCAATAGAACACCAAGGTGCGTGGCCGCGACTGACGCGGCAGGTGATTGAAATAGGACATGATGCCGAGCATCCCGAGGCCGCCATTCTCCTCGATCAGCGACATGGCATCGGTGTGCGTCGCCAGCAGGACCTGTTCGTCGATGGGCGTGCCATAGTTCCTGCCGGGCAGATAGGCGATGATCGCCTTGCCGATATCGCGCTGAAAACGTGCGGTGAGCGTCAGGGTCGCGGTTTTCCCGTCCTTGGCATCAGCCAACACCTTTGCGCCATTGACGCGATCGAGCGTGAGCGTCGGGCAGTTGACGTATTTCGCCCCGAGGCCCGCGTTCCCGCCGAGCGTGTAAACGCTGCGCTGCGCCAGTCCAAATGCGGCGCCGGGCGACAGGTCGTAGACGATGACGATGCCGGCAGCGCCTTGCCGGATGCCGATCGCGGCAAATCTGTTGAGTTGGCTCCAAACCCAGCGCGAATGATAGGACGTCGTGACGCTTGCCGGCGGCGGCACGAACAGGGGTGCCCATTTTCCGGGCGAACGCCATTCGTAGTCTGTCAGCGTGAAGTTGTCGAGGAAAGCCTCGGAGTACGGCGGTTCCGGATAGGGAGCCGTCTGGAACACGAGTATTTTGCCCGCAACCTCGCCCGACGCCGGCTCGTGAGCCGGGTCGTAATAGCGCATCGGAGCGGTGATCCCCTCAGAAGGCGTGAAGCCGGAGGTCATGCCGTAAGAGGCCACCACGGGCACCGGAATGCCGTCGCTCACGAGCTTCTCGACCGCCTTGCCGGAGGCATAGATGTGAGTGCGGCGATCCGGCCAATCGTCCACGATATAGTGGTCGTAGGGGATCTCGACATAGTCGAAATCGACGGCGCCGAACTCAGTCATCTTGCCAATCAGGAAATCGGTGTAGCGCTTCCAGCCGACGCTGCCAGCATAGGTCGGACCGGCCTGAGCCTTGAACGCGTTCCACGCCCAGGCCTGATCAGGCGTGATCATCAGGGAAGGGTCGATCCTGGGAAACACATTGCCGGCAGAACCGGCAGTGCCAGCGAGAAAACCTTCCGCCCACAACGCCTGCCGGCTCAGAACCGACCCGGCAGTCGCGCCGGCAGCGCTCTTAAGGAAATTCCGCCTCGACTTCCGCCATTCGCTCATGGTGCCCTACATCGCTCAACGCCTCGGTCGGCGAAGAATAATCTGCGATGGCCTTCCTTGCCACCCTTACCTCCATGCATGCCCGAACCCTGACGGCCCGTCGGCGTCCGGCATATGGCACAACAGAATTGGCCGACCTGCCTTTGGAATGGCATGCTTGCCATCGCCGTAGCGACGAGCCGAGACTGCACGCGCAGCCGTGCCCGGCGCCGCACCGTCACGGAAAACTTGATAGAAGGTATCTCCACCAGACCATAATCGGCGCCCAGCAGATCACCCATCGCGCTCTGCTCGAACCACATCCGACGCAAGCGCCACTCGCTGCCGCGATCGATGATGCTGTGGAGTGGCCGAGGCTGCCTAGCTGCCTGACACCAATCCAGGACGGGATGGGCAGAACCGGCCATCCCGACTTGATTCGGCTCGCATGGCACCGGAGAGCTGGCGAATTGAGCTATGCTAGCCAGGTTACAGGTTAGAATCGCAAAAATTTTCTTGTCGCAGCCATGATGGACCACGTGGATCCCGCGCAAATGACTGGTTTCAGGGAATCAATGAACATAAAGGGCTTCGGCTGATGACAGGCGCAAGACCTCGCGGCGCTGCCAACGCGGTTGGGCGCATCACGGCAGGTTTGCGTCGATTGGTTCGGCAATCCAAGAACGCTCTCACCGCCGTCGTGATCGCACTCCACTGGGTTGCGCCGCTTGCGGCTCAGACGCCGGCCGATATTGCCCGTGCTGCCCGCGACCTTCCGCGATCGCTTGACCTGCAGACCGAATTTCCGTCGTTGAAGCCGGAGGGAGTGGACGAGTCGGGCGATTTGAACGTTGGCACGTTGCGGGTTCTTCTGTGGACCGTGGCGATCGCCGGCAGCGGCGTGCTGGCCTATTTCATATACAATGTGCTACCGGTATTCGGTGTGGCGCGTCCTGCGCGGTGGAATAATTCCGCTGACAGCACTGACGTCACCGCGCGAACTATCGATGCCGCAGCGCGTACGGCAGCCGACGAGCTTGCTGCCCAGGGGCGCTTCGTCGAAGCCATGCATGTGCTGCTGCTGCAGGGTCTCGACGAGATGCGCACGCACTCCGATCTGCATTTTTTTGCAGATTCCCTTACCAGCCGCGAGATCGTCAGTCGAGCGAATGCCCCGGCCAGCGCCAAGGCGGCACTGCGGGAAATCATTCAGTGGGTGGAGCGGGCCTATTTCGG
>JASHRR010000998.1 GCA_030037185.1 Xanthobacteraceae bacterium
ATCATCGCCTTACTCCTTGTCCAAGCAAACGGCTTAGCTCAGGATCGGCCTTCGAAAGGCCGGCTATCGATGGCGAAATCACCTTCGCTTGTATCTCGACGCGGGGCTCGCGTCGGCGCGTGGTGCCGGGAATAGCGAAAAGCGCACGCGGCGTCGCCGATGGACGTTGCCGGTCTGACGGCCGCTGCCGACCACAATGCTGGTATGCGGAGGAGCAAGGTGCTGCGGATCTGGTACAAGGCGTTGACGCAAAGCTATCTGGATCTGACGCTGCGGATCAATGCGGAGGTCACGTCGCGGATCGTCGAGCGACCGGGCCGCTGGATGCCTGATCCGGAGATCGGAAAACTTCTGACCGAGTTGCGCTCAGTGGCGCAGCGTACCTTGAGCATGGGCGACCTCGAATACGGCATTCTGACAGGGACTCCTGATCGCCTCGAGAAATCGATCGTCACTATCCTTTACGATCGCAAGAGTGGTAACCCGATCGCGTTTAATGCATTGGCGGTGATGGACGTGAGTCTGCACGGCAAGCCGACGGAGGTTCTGCACATGGGCCTCGTCATGATCGATCCTGACGTGCGCAGCCACGGATTTTCCTGGGTGCTCTACGGGTTCACCTGTCTCGTGCTGTTCTTCCGCAATCAGATGCGGCCGCTGTGGCTGTCAAATGTCACACAGGTTCCAGCCATCGTCGGGATGGTAGCGGAAACGTTCACAAACGTATTTCCGTCGCCCAAGCCCGGTGCGCGCCGGAGCTTCGCGCATCTGCTGCTTGCCCGCAGCATTATGGCAAACCACCGGCATGTATTCGGTGTCGGCGCCGAAGCCGCGTTTGATGAGCAGCGCTTTGTGGTCACAAACTCCTATACCGGGGGATCCGATCATCTAAAAAAGACCTATGAGACGGCCCCGAAGCATCGCAACGAAGTCTACAACACCTTCTGCGCGCGCGAGCTCGACTATGACCGCGGCGACGATGTCCTCCAGCTTGCTCAGATCACGACTGAAACGGCTCGACGGTTCATTCTGAGGAATGTGCCGTCCCGCTCGCTGCCCGAGATCTTAAGCACGCTCGCATTCGTTATGCTCAATCGGCTGATCCTGCCGGTCACGTATTGGCTGAGCGCCGATCGTCAGTGGGGTATTTTGCGACCCTGGAGACCGAGGAAATCATCGGGGCCACCATGACCACAGGGTTCACCTACGAAGCTTTCACGACGCGCAATATCGGATTTGTCACGCAGGCGGAACAGACGCGGCTCAGAGGCTCGAGCGCATTCATCTGCGGAACCGGCGGCATGGGCGGCGCGACGCTGATGGCGCTGGGGCGCGCCGGCATCGGCCGGTTCATCATCGCCGATGTCGACGTGTTTGAAGTGTCGAATCTCAATCGGCAGGTGTTTGCCTTTCTGGAAACCGTCGGCCGGCACAAGGCGGAAGCGAGCGCCGAGATCCTGCAGTGGATCAATCCGCAGGTCGAAATCGAGGTGCTTAAGGCCGATTGGCCGAAAGCGCTAGATCGGGTCGTTCGCGAGACCGCAGTTATCGTCAACGGCACCGACGATCTTGCCGCGGGTCTCCATCTCTACCGCACGGCGAGGCGCGCCGGGCTGCCGGTGGTCGACGCTTATGCTTCGCCGCCGCTGCCGTCGGTATATGTCACCCAGCCGAACGACCCGATGCCCGAGGAGCGCCTCGGCTATCCGACGATCGGGAAGGACTGGTCGGAGGTGACGCCCGACGATCGCGCGCGGGCATTTCAGGCGGAGGCCATTTACGTGTTGGTTCACTCAACGTCGCGGCACTACATCGATCTCCAAGCCGCGTCCGAGGTCGCCGCCGGCAAACGCAGCCGCATGTCCTTGGCGCCGATGGTCATCACCACCGGCATGCTGATGGCCTACGAGACGATCGCGATTCTGCTCGACAAGCCCACCGGGACCGACTACCGCGGCTATTTCTTCAATCCCTATCGACCGGCGGTCGAGCGACCACGAAACCGCCTGATCGAAGCGGCGATGAAACCGATCGTGAGAAAATTCCTCGAACGAACGACGGGGGCGACGTGACGCTTGAGCCAGCGCTTGCAGCCGACGGCATCATCAACCTTTTCGGCGCCGGTGGCATGTGGGCTGTTGCCAACGAGGCGCGGCGCGCGAATCCGCATGGGCCGGTCACCCTGCGCGTGGTCGCGGCATTGTACCTCGTCGCTGTGCTGTTCGTGGTGCGCGTTCCTGCGTGGCTCACCGGCAATTCCATGCTCGGCACGCTCGAGCATATTTTGGCTTCTCTCACGCCGCTATGCTCGCTGATCGTCGCCGAGGGACTGCTGCGCCGGCACGCGCCGCACTGGCTCAAGGTCGCCCTCGTCATCAGTCCGATTGCGCTGGCGCTTACAAAGACCGTGCCGATGCTGCCGTCGACCGTCGAGAACGCCATGCTGCTGGTGACGGTGCTGGGCGGACATTGCGCGGTCGCAGCGGTGTTGTGGCTCCGCGACGTGAAGTCGCTAACGGCGGCCGAAAACATGACGGTGCGCCGTCTCCTGCTGGCAGTGCTGGTATTGGCGCCGCTGATAATGACAGATTTCCGCTGGCCCGACATCTATGTGCGGCTGGGGGCCGTCGGGGCGCTGCTCGTGGTCTATCTGGGGCTCGGCTCGGGCAATCTGCACGTGCCGGTTCGCACCCGCTTGTTGAGCCTCGGCATGTTTCTCCTGATTGCCGCACTGCTGGGATTCGAGTACGACGCCACCGGTCATCACGGCACTGCTGATCTCCTTCGCGCCACCGTAGCGGGATTTTCTGGCCTGCTGTTCGCCGCACTTTTTTTCGAGGCGCGTGGCGCAAGCCTCGAGCGCAACCGCCCCGCCGAGCCGATCATCGGTGCAACGACGGTCAAGGCGTTTACCGAGCGGCTTGCAGCGCACCCGCTGCTTGGCAGCTCCCACGTGCTGTCGGGCGCGATGCTTGACGACGTTCACGATCCATCATTTGTTAAATTGCTTGCCGATGAACGCGTATTGCGGCGATCCGCCAGGCCGTGGGGACGTTCGGCGACGGATGACGGCGTAGAACGCGCCATCTCGCTGATGACGGCCTACGATGCGACCCACCTGGCGCTGCTCTCTACTCAGCCGCTGCGCGTCATCGCCGTGCAGCTTCCTGGCATCGCCTTCGATGAGCGGACGGAGAGCGAGATCGAGCTTGTGCGTCTCGTCGGTGCGCTCGTACACGCTCGGGAGACATGACCGTGATCGAAATCAGGAGCGGCGACCGGCGTGCGACCTGTCAGGGCGGACTTAACGGCTACGGCTCCCGCACGCCCTACGTGTCGCCGATGTGGGACTTCGACCGCAATCTCGACGCGACCCGCAATCCGTTGGTCACCGCCGGCCATGGGCGCTTCGAGGTGTTCGCTGCGCTGAAGGACGACCGATCGGTCGGGCGGATCGTTGCGACGATGCACGACGCATCGAACAAACGCCATGGAACGGCTCGCGGTCATTCGGCCTCTTCAACTGCGAAGACGACGCGAACGTGGCCAGCGCGTGCTGACGACGGCTGAACGCTGGGTCGCCGAACGTGGCGCCCGAGAAATCATCGGCAATTTTCAATCTGACTGCCATGCAGATGGTGGGCGTGGTGACCGCCGGCAGCAAGGCGGCGCCTTATACGGACATGATGTGGAACGCCCAGTATATCGCCGCGCATCTCTCCCGCTGCGGCTATGAGGCGACGTTCCGGATGACTACATTCGAGACTGCCGGTGAGTGCCGCAGAATATCAATTCCAGGCCGGCGAAATGGTGTGGATCATGGACACGCGCCTGCCGGTGCTCGTTCAGGCCTGCCGGCGCCATCGTCTGCATTCCCGACCTCATTCCGTTCGTGAAGGCCTGCGGCGTGCGGCTGTCATGGACGACGCGCCATGGCATTTCCTGAAGCACCGGCTAACGAAATGATCGGATCGTGATCATCGACTATTCGGTTGTGCCTGAGCTCCACGGCCGCGAATTAAATGGCGCGATGCTCATGCGCCTGATCGCGGCTGCAAAGGCAGCCGGCTATCGCAAGCCAGGGACGACATGGATCGCCGATTCCATTGTCGCGAGCCTGAGACAGATGCAGCGCATCGGCGCCAAGCCGCTGCATCGTCTCTCATTGTTCCGCAAGGTGTTGGGGGCGACGCCATGAGCGAGTTGTCGCCGGACGATAGCCGGGCCCTTGTCGCCGAGGCGCGTCTGGCGCCAAGCGTGCATAATATTCAGCCGACGCGCTGGCGGATATCCGGTGTCACTGTCGATCTGCTCGGCGATCTGGCGCGCGCCGTTCCCGTCGCCGATCCGGTCGGGCGCGACTTGTGGTGTCGCATGGTGCCTCTCTCGAAGGGTTCGACATCGCACTCGGCCCGAGGGCTTGGCATGCACGAACATGTCGATCGAACCACCAGGTCCGCTCTCCGACGCCCGAAGGGCTGATGCCGATCGCACGGTTTGTCATTTCATCAGACGGGGATGTGCGGCCGTCCTGCCTGTGGAAACGCGCACGAGCTTTTAATGCGGACAATTGCAATAGGTAACTGACGCCCGAGGTGCTGGAAATGGACAAACAGCAACTGGTGATCGCAGACATTGAGCGCGAGATCCTGGAGGCCGCCCTGCGGGCGCCGTCCGCTCACAACGCGCAGCCATGGCGGCTAACCCGACTCGGTAGCCGGCGATACCTGCTCTGGTATGCCTACGAAGACAAGCTTCTCGCCGACCCGGACGATCGGGATGGCGTCATGGCGATCGGGGGTTTCTACGAAACGCTGCGCTTGGCTGCGGAGTCGCGCGGAGTGGCCGCCCCCTTTGAATTCTGCATCCGGCGGCACGATCTCGGGATCGATCTCGTGGAGATGGCCCTGGAAGCCCTGGCGGCTTCCCCGGATAAGCTGGCTGCAAGCGTTGGCAAGCGTCAGTCTAATCGGCACCCTTACGATGCCAAGCCGCTCCCTGACGGGCTGTCTGAGGACCTGAGGAAGCTCGGAAACGTTCTTCTCAATCCGCGGGTGATTGCCGAGCTCGTCGACCGCGCATCGGTCATGGCCTGGAAGGATTCGCGCTTTGTGACGGATCTCGACAAATGGACGCGCTTTGACCAGGTCTCGCCCGACGGGATGACGGTCGACTGCTTGAATTTGAGCAAGCTCGACCAAGTGGCGCTACGGTTCGCCCTGCGACGGGGCAAGCTCCCCGGCTGGCTCACGCGTGTCTATGCCCAACGGGACGTGCGCCTCACGCGGGCGTCGGCCACGATTGCGGTGTTGATCACGGAGGATCGCCGGGCCGCAGACACTGTTTGAGTGTGGGAGGCGCTTGCTCCGTTCATGGGCCACCATCAATGGGGCCGGATACGCGTGGCATCCGATGAGCATCGTGATCGACCAACCGACCGTGCGGGAGCTTTCCGAGTTGATCGGCGGAAGGGACGCGGTGGCAATCTACCGAGTAGGGTATACGCCAAGGTCGGCGCCGTGGTCGAAGCGGCGCGGGCTTGAATCGGTTCTCGTTACCCGCAAGGCCTGAACGGGGACCGGATCTGTTTTCTCAAATTGTCGATTAGAGCATCAGCGTCGAGGCGTGGATGCGTTTCCGGCGTCGAGCCGTCTATTAGCCCATCTCGGCCGCGTCGCCCCCTGGAAACGGGGATAGGCAGGGACAGCTCTCATATGGGTCAAATAACATTGGTTTCGGCGCGGCATGGGCTAACAGTGCCGCCGGCTTCTGGTTCTCGTGATGTGGTCGCCGAGCTACCGGTTCGATAGCCCGGCTCGACAAGATTGATTTAGTCACGGCGTGCTCGACGGGCGCGAACGCGCCTGGCGCTGCGGGTCTGCTTGAGGCGGGGCATCTTGCGGGCCATGTTGGTTTCAATTGCGCGTCGGCGGGAAGCTGACGTGCGGCGACGGCGGTGTTGATTAGTGCTGTCGCGGCAAACGCCGCAGAGCGAGAAAATACGCCTGTCAGCGTTCGCAAGCTAGCCGCGTTAACTGCTCGCGCCATGAACTCGCGTTCCTCTCGGCCTTACGCGACTCGTCACGCTGACGGCGTGTCACGGCAACCGCTTCGTCGCGGTCCGCAAGAAGAAGCCGCAGGCGCAGGATCGCCTCGACTGCGTCGCAGGCCGTGCTGTCAACCAAATGCCGGCGGCGCGCGAGGTTGTTGACGAAACGACGATCGCAGAGTGGGCAGCGGAAGTTGCTCACTCACGAGGAACCCTGTTCTCTTCTGCGACCTCGATGTCGAGCCATATTGGGCGGCCTCTCGGAGTCGCAGTCGACTACGCTGCGGCGCAGTGGAATCGGTTCGTCGCCGAACTGACGGACCGGTCCCCGTAGGAGCGGCGGGGCGAGCGGTGGGCGCGATTATCGGACAACTTCGGTCTGTTCTACACGTGCTTTAGGTTTGCTGACGATCGAGACTCTTCAGAGCTACGCGCGTCAGGAAATAAGCCGTCAGCGTCGAGATAGCCGCGAAAAAGAACCGGAGTCCCCAACTAACGAACCAGGGCAACCAGTGTCCTTGTCCCGGTCCAAGCTTCGAGTCCATCAGGACCTGCCAAATACCGGTCGCGCAGATGAATCCCGCAAACCATGCCCCCACCACGGCACCCCACACAAGTTTTGTGCTGTCCTGTGGAGTCGAGTGTTGTGACGACATCGAGCCCTCCCTGATTGTGCCCTGCGTGGTATATCATCTAAATGAGCGACGATGGGTCCTATTGGGTGATCCACGCCCCCGCGCCAACCAGCGTCCACCGCGTTAGGAGGGCCGGCACGCGCTCTGCTCGTTCGTCTGGGCGCATGGCCGGGCTTTCGAGCGGCTTCCACCAGCCTGAGCTGGTCTGAGGTGGGGGACCTTGCTTGCTGACGCGAGGAGGGGACCGGCCGTCGGGGTGGGCGCTTTTGAGCAGGTTCCCTCGCGTGGAGGCACGGCCTGACCCTTCTCTCTGAGTGCAGGCACTTATCCGGGCTTTAGGTTCGCTTCAATAAACTTGAGCCTTGACGCTCACGAGAACGAACCCATGTGCTCAATCTAGCTGGTGAACCCACGGAGTGTGCAGGGCGATGTGCGCGCGTCCTCACGACATGATCCGGCCAGCCGACTGGCCATGCGTCACGAAGGGCAAGGCCACGACACCCTGCGGTCGACCATTGATGCTGCAGCAACGCTGACCGTGGAAGAGGGTAAACGGCGTTCGATCTTCCGGCCTTGGAGATCGCGTGAGAATACGGTCCAGAGCTTCACCTATGCGTCAAACCGAACCGGCCGCTATCACGGGCCACACTCAGGCCGTATCCTCGTAGCCGGCAGCACGGTACGCCACTAGCGCCTTGCCAGTTAGCCGCGCCTCAACATGCCGTTCGGCAGCCTCTGCCAACTTCTCGACCAGCGCGCCAGGCTGCAATCATAGTGCCAGGCCAGACCGTCAAGCCGGTCGTGCACGGCAACGCGCACATCAAGCGAGACGCGCATCAGCTCGTGGCCGAGATGACGCCGGCGATAGCGCTTCTGCCGTTGTGCGTTGGTCAGGGGGTCATAGCGTTGCTAAGCAATCCATGGCACCAGACCACACAATCGGCACTAAGAACTCATGCTGTTCGAGGGTATCGTCCGAGCAATATCGGGCGGTGCTTCGTCGGCCTCGTCTGCCGGTCGGGTTAGTCCCTCCCAAATCCTTCCCAATTTCGGATTTCTGGAAAGAAATGATGCGACGGGCCGTGCCACAGGCTCCCGGCAGTGCCACAAGCTAATGCGGTTTGGGCGGTTTCGTGTCATGCGGCTTGGGGCAGCGGGCGGATCTCGACCTCGAAGCCGAGCTTTTTGATCTGGGCGGCCAGGCGCCTGGCTTTGATGTCGGTGGAACGGCGATCGAAGTGGTCGGCACCGAGGTCCTCGTGTTCGGTACCATTTTTCAGCATGTGGTAGATTGCGGTAAGCATCGAAGCGGCTACGGCGCAGATCGCCTTCTTCGCGCCGTGCCTGCCGCGTAGGCGGTTGAACTGCGCTTTGTAGTAGCTGTCCTTCTGGCGCGAGGCAGCCCAGGCGCACTGCACCAGCAATGTCTTGAGCCAGGGTGAGCCCTCGCGTAGGCGCGATGACTTGCGTTTGCCGGCGCTTTCGTTCTGCCCCGGACGAAGGCCGGCCCACGCTAAAAGGTGGCCGGCGGTTGGGAAACGACTCATATCGGTGCCGATTTCCGCGAGGATGGTCTTTGCTGCCAACTCGGCGACACCTGGGAATCGTGCACAGAAGAGCGATCAGGGAGAGAAAGGGGGCCTGATCGGCCGCCACCTCCGCGTCCATCTTGGCCCTTCACTCCTGCCAATAAAATCAAATACTTAGCAAATTACTCCTTCCCAGTTCATCACCGGCCCCTGGCCGACCCGCCCTGCATGAAACTGGAAAGTGGGGGCAATGTCGGACCCGCGCCACGCCTAGGGAACCCGAATAAGTCAACCCCGCCCGGCGATAGAACCCGGCTGGTCCTGCCATGGCGAGCGTGGTGGAGGGACGCCGTTTTGCCACGTTTGCTAGATTCTTGCCCTGCGGATCTTTGACTAAACGACCTCAACAGTGGCAGTCCCCGCGTAGGCGAGCAAATCGACGACTTTCTAGATCGCTGCGTCGGCACGATGATCGGCGGCCTCGAGCCGGTGGCCGGGTGTGACAGCCGATCCCAATGCTTAATGGCTTGCCCGTCAGCTGACCAAGGCCTGCTGCTGAGACCAGCCTCCACGCTACTTGATCCGCGACTGCGACGGCGCGTATGGCGCTGTCTGCATCCGGCGCATCCGGGCTGTGGGCATTCGCGACCGACCGGTCTCGGCGCGGTCGCCTTGGCAGAACGGATATGCAGAGGCTGATCGGCTCGATTCGACGGGAACGTCTTGATCCCGTCGTGGTCGTTGGCGAGCGCCATCTTCGCCCCGTTCTCGCATTGTACCAAAAATACTACAACGATGTCAGAATGCACTTATCGCTGCAGAAGGACGCGCCGGTTCGGCGTGATGTGTGCCGAACAGGGCGCGTGCGTTCGTCGCCGATCTTGGGCGGGCTACACCATCAATATGT
>JASHRR010000999.1 GCA_030037185.1 Xanthobacteraceae bacterium
CGGGTCTTCGGCTGAGTGATGTAGTTGAGCTTGAGCCGGCGGCCAGATACGGCGGGCGGCGGGTGGGCGGCGAGCACCTCATCGAGCCAGCGATTGAGCGCGCGGGTCGGGATGCGCGTGTTCCATAGCGCGTGGATGTCCAGCACGGCCTTCATCAGATGATCGAGCCCGGCGCCCGTAAGGCCCGACACTGCGACCACCGGCACGCCTGCGACCTGGGCCAGCAGACGATCGACCCGCTCGTGCAGCTTGGCGATTGCACCCGGTGCGGCCTCCTTGAGGTCCCATTTGTTGATCCCGAGCACAAGCGCGCGGCCTTCGCGCTCGATGAGATCGGCGATGCGCAAATCCTGCTCCTCGAACGCGACCGTGGCGTCGATTAGCAGGATCACCACTTCCGCAAAGCGAATCGCTTCGAGCGCGTCGGCGACCGAGAGCTTCTCAAGCTTGCCCGCGATGCGAGATCGCCGGCGCAGCCCGGCGGTGTCATAGACCAGGAACTGCCGCCCAAGCGAGGCGAGCGGCACCGCGATGGCGTCGCGGGTGATGCCGGCCTCGGGGCCAGTGATCAGGCGTTCTTCGCCGACAAGACGGTTGATCAGCGTCGACTTGCCGGCATTCGGCCGGCCCACCACGGCGATGCGGATCGGCTTTTCTGGTGCGGGGTTCGCAAATCCGGACGCGCCCTTGTCATCGTCCGGGGTGGCTGCCCCCTCCCGGTCGGCCCCCTTCCCCCACCGTTCAGGCAGGAGCAAGTCGGGGGCGGTTAGCGAGGGGGGCGAGGGAGGGCGAGGAGGCACGGCGGCGCGTAGCGCATCGTAGAGGTCCGCAAGACCTTCGCCATGCTCGGCCGAGATCGCCACCGGGTCGCCGAGCCCGAGGTCAAAAGCCTCGTAAGCACCAACCGTGCCGTTGCGCCCTTCCGCCTTGTTGGCGACGAGAACTGTCGGCTTGCCGGCGCGCCGCAGCAGGTTCGCAAACGCGCGGTCCTCGGGCACAATGCCGGCGCGGGCATCAATGAGGAACAACACAGCATCGGCATCCGCAATTGCAGCCTCGGTCTGGGCCCGCATGCGGCCCGCGAGGCTTTCGGCTCGAGATTGCTCCAGGCCCGCCGTGTCGACGATCGTAAAGATCAGATCGCCGAGCCGCGCCGCGCCTTCGCGCCGATCGCGGGTGACGCCGGGCGTATCGTCCACCAGCGCGATGCGACGGCCGGCAAGGCGGTTGAACAAGGTCGATTTGCCGACATTTGGCCGGCCGACGATCGCAACGGTGAGGGTCATGGCAGGGATGTAGGATGGGTTGCGCCCAGCGAAACCCGTCCGCGAGCATCGGGCAATTGCATGCGGGGCTCCCCTCGCTCCGCTTTGCGGCAGGAGGGTCCCCCGCAATCTGCGCCCTCAGACTGGCTGCGCTCAAGCCACCCGGCACGTACTACCGGCGCACCACCTCAGCGCGACCCCGCGCCCGGCGGTACCGGCCACGCCGCCTGCGGCTGAGCGACTGGCCATGGCGCCGTGGCCTGGGTGGGCGGCGGCTGCTGGGCCGGCTCGGGAGCTGCGACGCGCGTCGGCACCGAAGGATCAGGCTGCTGCGGCTTCGGCGCGGGCTTGCTCGCCGTGCGTTGGGGCGCCGGCTTTGGTTCCGCCTTGGGCTTCTTGGGCTTTGCGGCCGGTTCGGCAGCAGCCTCCGCGGCAGCCTTGGCAGGGTCGTAGGTTGCGCCCTCCTGCTCGCGATATCCCTTCACGAGTTCGGGCGGTACGCCTGAGGAAACGCCCGGGACACCCTCGGGAAACACCTCCTTGCGCTCGCCTCCGATCTTCTTCTTGGTATCGAATAGCTCGAGTGAGTCGAGCCCGTCGCAAGCCGAAAGGACCGGACCCGCGGCGACCACGACCACGGCGAGTACCAAACGTGCGGAGCGTCGTGAGGGCCGTTGCATCGGCATCTCCTTTAAGGCTTGGCTGGTTCGGGCGCCGGCTCTGTCCTGGCCCTCTCTGCCGCGGCAGGATCAGCTTTTCCTGCAAGACCGAGTTCGGCCCCGGGCTGGGCGCGACCGGCGGTCGGCTCCGCTCCGGCGGCGGGAACCCCGTTCGCGGCCCCAGCCAGGAGAGAAGCAAGCACGTCCATACGCGAGCGCACCCCCGACGGCGCTTCGGGATCACTCTTGGCCGCTTCGCTCCAACGGCGCGCGGCAGCAGTATCGCCATTGCGCCAGGCCGAAAGCGCCAGCAATTCCCGCGCGGTGTGCCGGAACGCGCCTGACGGCTGAGCCAACGGCTCAAGGCGCTGGGTCATCTCGTCGAGCTTTGCCGTGTCGACCAGCAAGAATCCGGCGCGAACCGCGGCAAGCTCGCTGATCAGCGGTTGTCCGGTCGTTTCGCCTGCGATGGTGTCGTAGGCTTTGACCGCGGCCTTGGGATCCCGCTCGGCAATCTCGGCGGCCTCGCGCAGCCGCGCCAGCACCCGGTAACCTGACGTACCGTCGGCGGCGATCTTGGCAAAAGCCGCCTCGGCGTCGGCGTGCTTGCCCTCGGACGCGAGTTGGGCGGCGGCATCATAGGCAGCACCGCTCTCGGTCGCCCGGCGGATTTGCCAGTAGTCATAGCCGCGCCAAGCCGCCACCGCGGCGACCACCAGGACGCAGACGGCTATGGCGTAGTTGCCGTAGCGCTCCCACAGCTTCTTGAGCTGTTCCCGACGTACTTCCTCATCGACTTCGGTGAAAATATCCGACACGAACCTCTCCGCCGTTTCGGCGCACGCTCTGCCGCCGTCCTCCCCTCCTTCCAGCCCCGCTGGCGGGGGGGTGAGACAGGACTACGCCGCGCGCGTCTGCAGGCATTACGCGTCTGCAGGCATTAACTGCGATGCCGGCCCGAAACACGTGCTGGCGCCACAGGTTAAGCTGCCCAACCGACAAACCGAAATCGCTACTCGCGCGGCGGATAAAATAGCGTTATGGCGACGGCGTGGCAAACACGCAAGCGGAGGCTGCGACCATAGGTCTTGGGAAAGAACCATAATTTTGGCCTAGCCGGACATGTAAATCGGGAACAGCTGGTTCGGCAGACCGCGGTCGGGCGTTTTGCGCCTTCGGCTTAATCGGCCCTTACCTTTCCCCCTTTTTCACCGCATACACGTGCTCCGGCCCCGGGAACCTGCGGCTCCTCACCTCCGCCGCGTAGGACGCGACGGCGGTCTCGATCGCCGGGCCCAGGCTGGTATAGCGCTTGACGAATTTCGGCACCCAGGGCGACAGACCGAGCATGTCTTCCAGCACCAGAACCTGGCCGTCGCAGGCAGGACTCGCGCCGATGCCGATCGTTGGAATCGCGATCTCGCGCGTGATCTGCGCGGCAAGTGGCTCGGCAATCGCCTCCAGCACCACCGCAAACGCCCCGGCTTGTGCCACCGCGCCGGCATCGGCCGCGATCGGGGCCCAGTCGGCGAGGTCGCGCCCCTGGGCACGGAAGCCGCCGAGCGCATTGATGGACTGCGGCATCAGGCCAACGTGTGCCATCACCGGCACGCCGCGCTCGACGAGAAACCTGATCGTCTCCACCATGCGGTGGCCGCCCTCGAGCTTGATCGCGCCGCAGCCGGTTTCCTTGAGAATGCGCGCCGCTGTCATGAAGGCCTGTTCGCGCGAGGCCTCGTAGGTGCCAAACGGCAGGTCGACCACCACCAGGGCGCGCCGCGACCCGCGCATCACCGCCTGGCCCTGCAGGACCATCATGTCCAGCGTCACGGGTAGGGTCGTCTCCAGCCCGTGCATCACCATGCCGAGCGAATCCCCGACCAGGATCACGTCGCAATGCTGGTCGAGGATGCGCGCCGTATGGGCATGGTAGGACGTGAGCATCACGATCGGGGCCAAGCCCTTGCGGGCGCGGATATCGGGCGCGGTAAGGCGCTTTCGCGGCGGCTGGTTGTGCGAGGGAGTTTGCGCGGAATGGATCGACATTGTCAGGTTCCAAATGCGGGACTGCCGAACACCATCAGCCCGACCACCAGCGGATGGAAGACGAGACCCAGCGCAACGTAAAGGACAGTTCCGACGATGACCGCCGCGATATCGTTCTTGCGCCCGCCGAGCGGAATGGGTGGGCCGCCGGGATCACTGCGGTGCTTGAGCGAGATGCGGTCGTAGACCGCCCAGGCCAGCACCGAGCCGAACAGGATGATGCCGCCGAGGTCGCCATTGGCGAGCAGATGTGCCACCGCCCAAAGCTTCACGCCGACCAGCATCGGATGCTTGAGGATGCGCTTGATGTCGCCGGGGAGGTAGGCTGCCGCGACACAGACGCAGGCCGGCCACATCAACAGCTGGGTGAGGTAGCGCATCACGTAGGGCGGCGACCACAGCGCAATCTCGCCCGCGTCGCGATAGCTGCCAAAGCCCTTGCCGGCTAAATAGAGGCCTGCGAGCGAGACGACGGCGAACAGGCCTTTATAGGGCCATTCGCCCAGTTGCTTGACGGCGAGGGCGCGCTGCGGCCGCAGGGTCACGAACACGTGCGGGCCGAGCAGCAGGATCAAACCAAGAACAAGCACCAGGAGGCCCATGGCCACATCTCCGTCGGGGGCTGATTTTCGCGCAGTAGAGGCGCCGGCGGCTGCCGAAGCAAGCCATCCGACTATTCATCATCGTGTTGCAATTTATAACGTCCGGCTCGTCGCAATGCTATGCGCCCGCTTGGGCCGCTTTGTCTCCGTCACGTTCCCGTGCTTCTATGCGCAGCGAATCGGGCACTGAGGGAATCCGCATGAGCGACGTGATCGGCAAACTGACATCCGAGCAGGCGTTGGAAATCGTCGAGCGTCTGTGCCGCAAAACGGGCAACGTTCGCGACGCCATTGTCGCCGAAGCGATGAACCTGTTGACCGAATTCAGCCTCGGCGAGGTCGCCGAGGAAGTCTTTGACGCTCTCGATCTCATCGATGTGCAGGATTGTTTTGACCAGGCCGGCTCCTCGCGCGACGGCTCTGCGTCGCCCGATGAGGCGGCGGTCGACATTATCGAGGAAGAGCTGCAACCGTTTTTCGATCAGGTCGAACGCTATCATGAACTCGCAATGGGCGAGCAGGAGGCAACCTATTGCATGGCGGTGATCCTCGGAATCTATCGTTTTGCGCATGACTCCAAATCGGAATTCAAGCAACTGGCCGACGACGCTCCGGTCGAATTCGCCCGCAACCTGCTCGCGGATTGGCGCGCGCGTAAGCCGCCGCAAGCGACCATCGAGGCAACAGAAGCGTTCATGCGCGAGCGCTGCCCAAAGTGGGCGAGTTGGCTGAAAGAAGAGTAGGCTGCCGCGACCGCCCCCTGATCGCACTTTGCTGTTTTGCGGCAGGCGATAACAATGAGGACATGCGTTTACTTTGTGCAATGCTGCGACAATATATTTCATATTTCGGGCGATCCGACGGATAGACGCTAGATGACGAAACATCTGATCCCCGCCTTCGCTTTCATGTGCGTGGCGTTGCTGGCCGTTGCGTCGGGCGCTCCAGCCGCCGCCCCGCAATGGCCAGTCCGGCCGGTGAAGCTCTACGTTCCGTTCGGGGCCGGATCGACCCCTGACCTGGTGGCGCGCCTGATCGCGGATGGCCTGGCGCACAAGCTCGGCCAGCCGTTCGTGGTCGAGGACAAGCCGGGCGCCAGCGGCAATCTCGGCACCGATGCGGTCGCCAAGGCCGAGCCGGACGGCTACACGCTCGGCATCAGCATTGCCGGACCGCTCGCCATCAACGCCCTGCTGTTCGGCAAGCTGCCCTACGATCCGCGCAAGGACTTGACCTATGTCACCACGGTGGCGACGCAGCCCAGCGCACTTGCCGTCAACGCCCGGCTTGGCGTGGGCACGGTGAGCCAACTCGTCGATCTCATCAAGCGCAATCCCGGCAGATACAATTTCGGCTCGATCGGCACTGGTTCGGTGTCACATCTTGTCATGGAGGCGATTGCGCTCAAAAGCGGCACGCAGATGGTGCACGTCCCCTACACGAGTTCGCCTCAGGCGGCGACGGCATTGTTGCGCGGCGACGTCGACATGGTCTGCTTGCCGGCAATCGCCCTGACGCCGCAACTTGCGTCCGGCGCCGCGAAGATTCTCGCCATCTCGACCGCCGCACGCTCGGCGCTGCTGCCTGGCATTCCGACGCTGCGCGAAAGCGGCATCGATGTCGAGGCCGACGCCTGGAACGGCGTCATCGCGCCGGCCGGCACGCCCGAGGCCATCGTGGCAAAGATTGCCCACGAGGTTTCGCAGGTCATCACGGCAGCCGGCATCCGCGACAAGCTCGCCACGCAATTGATGGAGCCGATCCCGGGGACGCCGGCGGAATTCCGCGCCCGGATCGAAGCCGACCTCGCTCGCTGGGCACCCGTAATCCGCGACGCCAATATCCGGATCAATTGAAACAAGACCGGCCCGCAGCCTGCTGCTGCCACCAATCGCACAGCGGGCAATCGCCGACGGCCAAGCAACAAGACTCCGTTACTCCACCGTCACCGACTTGGCGAGATTGCGCGGCTGGTCCACGTCGGTGCCCATGATGACAGCCGTGTGATAGGCGATGAGCTGCACCGGGATCGCATAGACGAGCGGGGTCACGGTGGCGGGCGTTTCCGGCACCGTCATGGTGACAAGGGAGTTGATGGTCGCTTCCTGCGCCCCCCTCGGGTCGGTGATCAGGATGATCCGGCCGCCTCGCGCCGCCACCTCCTGCATGTTCGATACTGTCTTCTCGAATACGCGATCATAAGGCGCGATCACCACCACCGGCATGGTCTCGTCGATCAGCGCGATCGGCCCATGCTTGAGCTCGCCCGCCGCGTATCCCTCAGCGTGGATATAGGAGATCTCCTTGAGCTTGAGCGCGCCTTCGAGCGCCAGTGGATAGCTGGTGCCGCGGCCGAGATAGAGCACGTCGCGGCACCTTGCGAGGTCGCGCGCGAGCTGCTCGATCCGCGGTTCCAGGGCGAGCGCCGCGGCCATGTGACGGGGGGTCTCGATCAGGGCCGAGACGAGTTTCTGCTCGTCCTCCTCGCTGAGCGCTTTGCGGGCGCGGCCGGCGGCGATGGCAAGGCAGGCGAGCACGGTCAGCTGGCAGGTGAAGGCCTTGGTGGAGGCAACGCCGATTTCCGGGCCGGCTAATGTCGGCATCACCATGTCGCTCTCACGCGCAATCGTCGAGGTCGCGACGTTGACAATGGACACGACGTGCTGCCCCTGCTCGCGGGCGTAGCGCAAGGTGGCAAGCGTATCTGCAGTCTCGCCCGATTGCGATAC
>JASHRR010001000.1 GCA_030037185.1 Xanthobacteraceae bacterium
GCAGGTGGAGCGCGAGGCGGCGCAGGAGTGGGAAAAGGTCAGCTCTTCGACGGATCAGACGGCCCTGTCAACGTTCGTGAACCGCTATCCGGACACGGCGGTGTCAAATCAGGCGCGTCAGCGCCTCGCTAATCTGGACCGTCAGGCGAATGAGAACTGGGAGAAGATAAGAGATTCGACTGATCCGGGCATCATCCGGGGCTTCATCAAGCAGTATCCGGCCTCGCCGGTGGCGCTGATCGACGCGAACGAGCGTCTCTTGGGCGTCGAACGCCAAGCGCACAAAAAACAGGCCGAAGCAGCGGCAGCGCAGGCCGAATGGAACGCCGTGAGGAAGAACGATGTCGCCGCGATCAGCGATATCGTTGCGCGCTTTCCAGATGCACCATTCGCCGGCGATGCCAAAAAACGGATCAACGAGCTGCAGCGCAAGGAGGAGATGCAGGCAGAGAAGGCGGCAGCGGCGCGGGACTGGCACGAGTTGAAAAACAGCAGGGATGCCGCCGTCATTCGTGCATTCATCCGGAAGTACCCGATGAACTCTCTGGCATTGCACGAGGCGAAGGAACGCCTGGACGCCCTGACCCGCGAGTCTGAGCCGCGGGCATCAGCCGCCGGGCGTTCTGCGGACGCGAGCCGTCATTTGCAGGCTGCATCGAAACCGGAGCCGAAGCCCGCGGAACCCGCTTATCATGCTGCGTCGTCGTCGCGCGCGCGAAGCTTCCTCGGTGTCGGATTTTGAACGAACGGCTATGGAGCCGTGAACCAGACGTTTCTTCTACGGATAAGCGGTTTTCTTTCCACGATGATAAGTGACATTTGATACGAGCGATCGCGGTGGCGACCTCGCGGCCTCAACGGCGATGTCGGCTGAAGGCGGCATATACCAGGCCCGGCTTCCAGCATTATTAGCCGGACGACCGCCGAAACACTTCACCGGCCTGGTCGCCATCGTCCAGGAACAGGGCATGCCGGCGGTGCAGAGGGCAAACCGGGCGTCAGTGGCGGCCTTCGCGGCGCGCTTTGCCAAGTGCTTCCGCAATTTTGCGGGCGTCAGTATATGGCGCAGTCTCATTAAGCCATGGCAGGTTCATCTCCTGCGGTTTTGCGCGCGGCAGCGGCGCACTGCCCATTTCTCGTGCTTCGCCTTCCAGCCGGACAACAGGGTTGCGGCATATCTTCAGGTTGCGGTGCCGGTGGCGCCGGCGCTAGCAAACAAGCAACCGCGCTATGCAGCGGTGGATGCTGCACATCGTGATGCGACGAGCCCTTCTAAGAAATGCTCAAGCTCGTCATCGCGCATCAGTTCGTAGAGGCGTGAGACCCGAGCAAACATACGCTTGACGCGGTGGCACGGCCAGCGGCTTAAAATGATTGTCGGCGCGGCCGGTAATTTCACCGATGAAGGAGTGCCAGACCTCCACTCCGGAAGTGGACGGCCGCGAATAACCTTGCAGCGACGCGGCACGACTACGAAAGGCAGTCCGATGTCGGATAGCCAAGCCAGCCCCACCTGGCCGATTGGAAAGGACAAAGTGAGTCGATGCGCCCTCTCCTCGTCCACCGCCATTCCCTCGGCCCGGCGATGACCCCAGTTTGCCGATCGGTCCATAGCCAATGCCAAAGGACCAACATGATGGCGTCGGCCGCGGGCCACGCCACTACGCTTGTGATCGGCGCCACATGACTCTGAGGAAGTCCCATTATATACTATGAAGGTCACGCCCGTAATTATCAACCCCGGCGCGCGGATGGCGGCAAAACAGGTACCGATAGGCTGAACGGTATGATAAGAGGAATTGGCATGGGAACAACTCATTTGCTATGTCGATATCGATGCAGCGCTTATTCGACATGGCAGCTGTTGCCTGCCACGGCCCTTTGATGAGCCATGCAAAGGATTCGCACCGTCCGCCCAAAATCCCGATGAGACGCGCGCTCTCAACGCCTGTGTTCGTCGCACTGCTGCTACTCGGTTTCGCGTCGCGCGCGGTCTCGCAGGAAACGGGTGCATCGGTCGCGGTCACGATCCTCGCCATCAACGACTTTCACGGATACCTACGGCCGCCGCCCGGCGGCATCGTGATCGCCAACCCGGCCGATCGGAGCAAGAAGATCACGATTCCGGCCGGCGGATCGGAGCACATGGCGACCCTGATCAAGGGAGTCCGCGCCGCGACGCGCAACACGGTGTTCGTTGCGGCCGGCGATCTGATCGGCGCGAGCCCGTTGCTGTCGGGCATGTTCTTCGACGAGCCGACGATCGAATCGCTCTCGACCATGGGGCTTGAGATCTCCGCGGTCGGCAATCATGAGTTCGACAAGGGTCCCGACGAGCTGCTGCGCATGCAGAACGGCGGGTGCCGTCCCAGCGGCTGCGTCGGACCGCAGCCGTTTCGCGGCGCCGCGTTCCGCTACCTCGCCGCCAGCACGATCGTCAAAAGCACCGGCAAGACGCTGTTCCCGCCCTACGTGGTGAAGGAGTTCGACGGCATCCCGATCGCGTTCATCGGCCTTGCGCTCAAAGGGACGCCCGCGATCATCAGTCCACGCGTCGCCGCGGGGCTGCAATTCGCAGACGAGACCGCGACCATCAACGCACTGGTGCCGCAACTGCGCCAGCGCGGCATCGAGGCCATCGTGGTGCTTATTCACGAGGGCGGATTCCCGACCGGCGACTACAACGAATGCCCCGGTATGTCGGGGCCGATTGTCGATATCGTGAAGACGCTCGACCACGCCGTCGATGTGGTGGTGAGCGGCCACACGCACCGGGCGTACAATTGCGTGATCGATGGCCGGCTCGTCACCAGCGCGGACGCGTTCGGCACCTTGGTGACACGCATCGATCTCACGCTCGATCGCAAGACGCGCGACGTAGTCGCCGCCAAAGCCGAGAACCTCATCGTTCGCACCGACACCTACCCGAAAGATCCCGACCAGACCGCGTTGATCGCGGCCTATGACCAGCGCGCGAAGGCTATCGCCGATCGCATGGTCGGCTCGATCACGGCGAGTCTGCCGCGCGCGGCGAATGCGGCCGGCGAGGCAGTGCTTGGCGACATCATCGCCGACGCCCAGCTCGAGGCGACGCGCGCCGAGCAGAACGGCGGCGCCGCGATCGCGATCACCAATCCGGGCGGTGTGCGCACCGATATCCGGCACCGGGGCGACGGTGCCGTCACCTTCGCGGACCTGTTTGCGGCGCAACCGTTCAACAACGGGCTCGTCACCATGACGCTCACGGGCACGCAGATCAAGACGATGCTCGAGCAGCAATGGCTCAGCCAGACTTTTCCGCGCGTCCTGCACGTGTCGAGGAATTTTTCCTACACCTGGGATGCGGCGCGTCCGGCGGGCGACCGTGTCGCCGCCAACGGCATCATGCTCGACGGGCGGCCGATCGATCTTGCGGCGAGCTACCGCGTCACCATGAACCGGTTTCTGGCCGAAGGCGGTGATGGCTTTACGGTCTTGCGTGACGGTACCGAGCGCCACATGGGCGGGTCCGATCTCGCGGCGCTCGCCGCCTATTTCGAGGCGAACAGCCCGATCGCGCCAGGTCCGCTTGATCGCATCCGCCGCCTGAATTGAGCAGTGCGGTTTGCGCGGCCGTCGGGCCATCGTATGCGCGCTGCGGTTCGCCGCGCCGGCGCAGAGCGCCCCTAGAAGCTCTCCCCCTGGCAGCCATCTCGAGGAGGAGCGCCGACGGCGTAAAGCGCCGACCGTGCTTCTTCGCCAGCGCCTCGCTATCCTCGCTGCAAGAGCGAGGGTGACATTCACCTCGTCGAGGACGATTGGGCGACCTACTTCAGTTAAGAGTTGGATTGGGTGAACGTTCCGAGCTTCGATCTTCCAGCCTTACCTCCGGTACTCCAGCGGCGGCATTTGTGCGCTCGTCCTTAATCTCGCCCAGCGGATTTTCATCATCTTGACGATGGTGCCGCTTCAGCAGCTGCCATCGTTGATGCTGGCCGAAGTAGCGATCGCAGAGTGGCTTCATTTCTAAACGCTGCGACTCGTTCATGCTCCGCAGCTCTGTCATGCTATCCGCCGACACAATCTCGCCAATTCGTTGGAGCGCGTCTTCGAGCCAAATCAGCTCAGAAGTATGTCCGCTGCTCAGGACATCCTCGAATTCACCCATTTCATACTAGATGTCGAGATCCTTGATAGCGAAGTAGTCACGTTCCAGTGGCGTCAAAGACGCGAAGTCTTTGAGACCACGCTCGTGCAGTTCGACATTTTTCCGGATCATGGTGCTGATGAGGCGACTCAAGGCCAGCGACCAGCTGCTCGGGAAAGACATCAAATCGGCTCCTCCCTGCCAAGGACTGGATGCTCGCCTTCAGGCGGCTCCCGCAAACTGGGGCCGCGTCAGCGACCCCACAGCCGGTTTGAGCGGCTCACAAATTAAAGCCTCCGGCTCTGCCGGAGGATGTGCGCGTACGGCGCCGACCAGACACGCTGGCCCATTGCCTACTTTGATGCGCTTGGGCTTTTCAACTTGCAACACGCCCATCTCGCAGCATGTCAGTCCTCTCGCAGGTAAGACCACCAACCGGAGAGCCGTATGTCGGGAGATCCGCATGTCCGGTTCGGAGGGAGGGGGC
>JASHRR010001001.1 GCA_030037185.1 Xanthobacteraceae bacterium
GCCGAAGTCAGCTTTAAGGACGAGGCCAGAAAGTTGAAGCGTCGGCGGTTCGCTTCGCCGGGCTGAATATCTCACGCTCGCTTGCGTTCCTGCGCCTCCGCCAGCTTCACAAAAAACCCGGACAGCTGTGCAACCGCATCCCCATCCGACGGCGCACGGGCGACGTCGGCGACATCCTGGTAAAGCCGCGCTATAGCCTTGAACATGTCGCCGCTCGGCGTGCCGTCTTGCAGGAAATGACCGATCTCCTCCATTTCGGCGACCCAGCGGTAGGATTTGGGATACATCCGCGGCACCTGCCGGGTGAGCCAGGCGAGCAGATGAGGCTGACTCGCTTCCAGCTCCTGATGCAGCGCTGCCGCCGAACCCGCGCGCGTCGCGCCAAGAACCATGGCCACGGCGATCGCCGTAAACCCCTTGGTGATTCCGGCATAGGACATCTTGAGCGCCGACGCGGCGCCGATCGGGCCATCGAGCGCCGGGAACTGTACCCCGAACTCGCTTAAGCGCGCGACCTCACCGGCGGCCGCGCCCGACACATAAATTCGCGTTCCGGTCCAGTTCGGCGGCGGTGGCGGGCCGATGATGCCGCCATCGACATATTCGCAGCCGGTCGATTCCAACACCGTCCCAATCTCGATGGCGGTCTCGGGCGACACGGCGTTGCAGTCCACGTAGATCGGTTTCTTGCGCGCCCGCGTCAGCGCCGGCTTGAGCCGCTGTGCCAACGCAATCGCCTCGCCCGGCGGGCAGATCGACAGGAAGAAATCCGCCCCCTCCACCAGCGCATGATCGTCGGCAATCGCCGCCATATGGGCGCGCTGCGCCCTCGTGGCGCTGGCGGGCGAGCGTCCGGCGAGGGAAGTGGTGACCTTGACGCCGCGCTCGGTGAGCCGCGCGGCCACGGCCGATCCCATTTCGCCCGGCGCAATGATCGCAACTACATAGGCCATGTCTTACGTCCCGGATTGGAGGATTTTCGGTTATCCTGCACTGTCTTTGCGGCTTGACCGGACAATCCAGTACCGACGGCCGGTGGTTCCCCGGATCGCCGTCAAGCCCGGCAATGACAACGCAATGCTGGTCGAAAAATGTTATAGCGGTTCGATCAATACACGTCAGTCTGATAACGGCCACGTTTCTTGAGATCGGCCACATAGGCGATCGCCTGGTCGGACGTCCGCTTGCCGTGCTCGACGACGATGTCGACCAGCGCGCGCTCCACATCCTGTCCCATGCGGACCGCGCCGCAGACGTAGAAGTGCGCGCCGTCCGACAGCCAGGCCCAGATGTCCTGCCCGACCTGACGCATGCGATCCTGCACGTAGAATTTATCCTCGTCGTCACGCGACCAGGCGAGCGAAAGACGGGTGAGCACGCCGGCCGCCTTCATGCCGTTGAGTTCATCCTCATAGAAGAAATCGTAGTCGTGGCGTTGGTGGCCGAAGAACAGCCAGTTGCGGCCGGGCGCCTTGGTGGCCATGCGCTCATACAAAAAAGCGCGGAACGGCGCGATGCCGGTGCCCGGGCCGACCATGATGATGGGCAGGGCGGGATCAGCCGGCAGGGCGAAATTAGGCGCCTTCTGGACATAAACCTTGACTTTGTCGCCACCGATGGCGCGTTCGGCCAGGAACGTGGAGGCAACGCCGAGGCGCTGGCGCTTGGCGATCTCGTAACGCACCGCGTCCACGGTGAGAGAGATCCGGTTCGGATCGACCGCCGGAGAAGAGGAAATCGAATAAAGCCGCGGCTGCAGCGGGTCCAGCGCCTCGATAAAGGCTTCCGGGTCGGGCCGAACGCCGGCGAACTTCTCGACTGCGGCGAGAACGTCGAGGGTTTTGGCATCGCCGTCCGGATCCTCGCCGGCGGCGAGCGCCTTCGCCCTCTGGCGCCGTTCACCGCCGGTCACGTAGGAATACAATTGGAACAGCATATCGGGCGCCGGGCCGAGCGAGACCCCATCGGTGAGCACCTCGCGCAACATGCGTCCGCCGATTGGAAAATCTGGCGGCGCAGCAAGCGCCTTGATGATGGCCTCGACGAGCCCTGGATCGTTTGCCGGCATGATACCGAAGCTGTCGCCGACCGCATAGTCGAGGCCGCATCCCGTCAAATCGAATTCGACGTGCCAGGTCTCCTTGTGCGAACCTTTGCGGTTCAACAGCGTGCGCGACACAAAGGTCGCCGTCACGGGATTGTCGCGCGAGCCGGGGGCGGCACCGTCGGCTGCCTTCCCTTCCCCCGCCAGCGCCGGAGAATGGGCCGTGGCGACGGCGGCCGGCGCGCCGGCCGCGACCTCCTCCAGCAGCTTCTTGAGCATGCGCGACGTTTCTTTGCCGCCCGGAACGCAGAGGTTGAGCCGCGCTTCCTTGTGATCGAAGATCTGGCCCGAATATTCCTCACAGCTCGAGCCGCACTGGCCACAGTCCTGCTGCGCCATGGCGGCCATCAGCCGCATTCTCAAAGAACGTCCTTGCGCCATCTCCATGCGTTCGGCGAGCGGCATCGCCGGGTCGTGCCAGGTGATCGGGCCCTCGCCGGCGGCGCCGGCCGGCGCCGCCACAAGCCCCGGCAGCAAGGCCGCCGCTTCCGCTGCCGACAGCGGTGTCACGGCCTGGTCGAGCCCCAGCAGCCCGGCGAACAAGCCGCTGAGCCAGGTGCGCTGCTCGGGGGTAAACGGCGCGTTCTCGGGCAGAATTTGCAGGATTTGGGGGTCGGCACTCACCCGGCGGCCTCGCCGTCGCACATCGCTTTGAGCGCCGCATCGTCATGGCGGGCCGCGAACGCCAAGAAGCTCTCCTGCGGCGATGTGCGGCCGGCGATGTAAGCCTTGAGGATGCGTTCGACCACCCGCGGGGCATCGACCGCCTTGACGTCGCGATAAAGCTCGCGGCCGAGCGCCGGGTGCTGCCCGAACCCGCCGCCGACCAGGATGTGGTAGCCTTCGATCTGGTCGCCATCCTCGCACTCCTGCACCTTGCAGGCGAGCAGCCCGATTTCGCTGATGAAGTGCTGGGCGCAGGAGTGATGGCACCCGGTGAGGTGAATGTTGACCGGCGTGTCGATCGCCACTCGGGTCTCGCACCAGGCCGCAATCTCCTCGGCATGCCGCTTGGTGTCGGACGCCGCAAACTTGCATCCCGCATTGCCGGTGCACGCAACAAGGCCGGCACGCAGCGCGTTCGCCCGCGTATTTAAGCCGAGCGCCTCGATCGCCGCACAAGCTGCCGCGACCTCACCGTCCGGTAGGCCCGCGACGAGAAGATTCTGCCACACCGTCAGGCGGATATCGCCGTCGCCGTATTGCCGCGCGACCGCGGTGATGCCGCGCATCTGGGCGACGGACATGCGCCCGACCGGCAGCGCCACGCCGATCCAATTAAGCCCAGCCTGCTTTTGCGCATGCACGCCGATATGGGCAAACCGGTCTATGGGCGGCCGCGGCGCCAATGCCTCGAGCGGCACGCGCACGAGGTTGCGGCCAAGCCTCTCCTGCGTGGCGGCGAGGAATTTGTCGAGGCCCCAGGCGTCGAGCACATACTTGAGCCGCGCTTTGTTCCGATTGCTGCGGTCGCCGTGGTCAATGAACACCCGCACAATGGCGTCGGCAACCAGGGTAGCCTCGGACGGTTTGACGATCACGCCGGTCGGGCGGGCGAAATCCTTGTGACCCGTGATGCCGCCGACGGCCAGGCGAAACCACACCCCCGGCTCGACCCCGAACCCGTCCTTGACCGCGACGGCAGAAAATCCAATGTCGTTGGTATCCTCCAGCACGGCAATGACGCCGCCTCCATCAAAGCCCACGTTAAACTTGCGCGGGATGCCATAGAGGGTGCGGTCATTGAGAATGTGGAAGTGCCATTCGCGGGCATAGGGCCGGGTGTCGAGAAGCTCCTGCGGATCGATCCCGGCAGTGGGTGTTCCGGTCACGTTGCGGATGTTGTCGGCGCCCGAGCCGCGCGAACACAGGCCGATGTCCTGGATGTGCTCGAGCAATGCAACGGCGTTTTTGGGCTCGACTTCTCGAATTTGCAAGTTGGCGCGGGTCGTCACATGGGCATATCCGGCGCCATAGCGCTCAGCGGCGTCGGCTACGCCTTCGAACTGCGTCGCTTTGAGGATCCCATTGGGAATGCGAAGCCGGCACATATAGGTGTTTTGGGTCGGTGCGCAGTAGAACAGGCCGAAAAAGCGCCAACGGAAATTGTCGTCGGGCGGGGGCGGCCTGTTGGCGGCTGCCTGGGCCTTAAGCTTTTCGTAGCCGTCGAAGGGGTGCAGTTCGCGCTTGAATTTCTCCTGGTCGGAGAGCTTTCCGCCCGCTTTCGTGACCAGGT
>JASHRR010001002.1 GCA_030037185.1 Xanthobacteraceae bacterium
ATCGCGGACATTCGACGCAAATATCACGCGGCCGAACACGACACCAAGAATGCCGGGAAGGTTCGGACTAAAGCGCGGAAGTGACCGCTGTCAGCAAGCCCCGGCTGTGACTTGCGCAAGTCCGGTTATTGGCCCAAGGCTGAAAAACGCCGGCTGGGAAGCTTTTCGTCCGGTCATTCGGACGTGATAATGCTCGCTGTGAGCCTTTCAGCCATTGACCCTCAGCTGAGGTTCGAGACGTCCCAGCTTGACGTTGCGGTTTGATCGGTGCATTCGCTATCCATGGGAAACGGGGCGAGCGAGGGGGAACCGTGAGCCTCTTTTGGTCAGAGCTTGCCCGGGACCTCTCTCCCTATCTACCGGGCGAACAGCCACAGATTCCGGGCTTGGTCAAACTCAACACCAACGAGAGCTGTTTCGGGCCTTCCCCGAAAGCGATCGAGGCGATCCGGGCGGCGGCCGGCGATACGTTGCGCCTTTACCCAGACCCGCAGTCGACTCGCCTTCGCGAGGCGCTGGCCAGTTATCACAAGATCGCGCCGGAACAGGTCTTCGTCGGCAACGGCTCAGACGAGGTGCTGGCCCACGCTTTCGCGGCCTTGCTGAAGCAGTCCGAGCCTGTACAGTTCCCCGACGTGACCTACACGTTCTACCCGGTTTACTGCCGGCTCCTGGGGATCAATTACAAGATGATTCCGCTGGACGCCGAGATGTGCGTGCGCGTGGACGACTATCTCGGACGCGCCAGCCCCGTGATAATCGCCAATCCGAACGCGCCGACCGGGATCGCCCTTCCGCGCGCGGAGATCGCGCGGCTCGCCAGCGAGAAGGCCGCGGCGGCGGTTGTGATCGACGAGGCCTACGTGGACTTTGGCGGGGAGACGGCCATACCCATGATCCGCGATTATCCCAATCTGTTGGTGGTCCAGACCATGTCGAAGTCGCGCGCGCTCGCCGGCCTGCGGGTGGGCTATGCCATTGGCGACGCCGGATTGGTCGAGGCCCTAACGCGTGTAAAGGACAGCTTCAATTCCTATCCGTTGGGGCGACCCGCCCAGGCCGGGGCAATCGCCTCGCTCGAGGACGAAGCGCATTTCCAACACACACGTTCGGCGATGATGCGCAACCGCGCCGACCTGACCTCCGCCCTGATCGGTCTTGGGCTGGACGTCCTGCCCTCCAGCGCCAATTTCGTCTTCGCGCGCCACCCGAGCTATTCGGGCCAGGCGCTAGCGGCGGCACTGCGGGAGCGCGCGGTGCTCATCCGTCATTTCACCGCGCCACGGACTTCCGACTTCCTCCGAATCACCATTGGTTCGGAGTCAGATCTCGGCCGGTTGATGGACGCTCTGAGCAAGATCCTCGCTGACCGAGGCCGGAGCACCTGACCACGCTTCGATATTTCCCTTCATGAGAGTTGACCGGAAGACGCTGTACTGGCACCAGGTCGTCGAAGATGACCCGCAAGAGACATCGCCCCTGGGACACGGTACCTGTCACCCGTCGGTTGGCCGCGGCTGAGAGATTGGAATGCTACGATTGCTTGAGCTCAACGATATGGATCAAGCGGCTATCGTTCAGAGACGGTCACGGGACCGCGCCTTACCATGGATAAAGGTCCTCCACACACCAGAGGAGGATCGCTGGTTTTTTAGAGAGCACGTGTTCAAGACGTGCAAATCGTGGGGCTATTTCGAAGCTCGGGAACTCGCTGGGTTTATTGCCTTTCGCGAAGACTGGATAGATCACCTCTATGTCCTGCCAACATCACAGGACCGCGGCATTGGCTCTGCGTTGCTCCAAGTTGCGCAGAGAACAACGCGTAACCTGAACCTCTGGACTTTCCAGCGAAACACAATGGCACGACGCTTCTACGAGAAGCATGGCTTCGCGCTCATCAGAGAGACAGATGGGAGCGACAATGAAGAAAAAGAGCCTGATGCGGTATATCGTGGCGATCTACGACCTGATCCAAGTATCGCCCGCTTGCGGCCAAGGCTGGCGTCGCCACCGATCCACCCAACACGAGTCGATGGGCTGCCTGTGATCGCATGAGGGGGCGCAGTTCTCGACCCTATCATGGGCGCTCTAGTTCATCCTCATGAATCCGTCGGCGCTTCACTTTTCGCTGCCGACGCCGTGATGAAGGAAGAAGAGGCCGTCGGAATCGTAATTGTCCTTGACCGCAGGAACCGTGTATAGTTTTCGCCCCAGAAGGCCTCCTACCAATCGGGCTGGAAGAAATCCGTCTCCTAGACATAGGAAGAGACGCGCGGCAGGAGCTTGCGGAGTTCGTCCATCGACGCTTCGACCCGACGGCTGGCGCCTCCGCATCTGCTCGCCCCGCCGGCCGCGTCCGCCCCGGCGATCCCATGGCCGCCTTGAGAATCGGCGCAGAATTGCTTTTGCAAGTTGATCGCGCAAAAACTACAATTGTAGCGCGACAGAAAACAAAAATATGGAGGACGTCATGCGTCGAGCCTTCGGCTTCGTGCTGTGCACCGTTCTCGCCTTTAGCGCCTGCCCTGCCAGCATGGCTCAGGAGCCAGCTGCCAACCCAGGCTGGGAGACATGCCTCCAGGCACCGACACGCGCCTGCATCTTGGATGAGGCGCTGGTTCACGCGCTCGCGATCGAACCTTCCGAGAAGGACCTGGATGGAACGTTTGTCCGCACGACCCAGCTCGTGAAGATTGCCGAAACGCAAGCGGCTGCTGGCAACGTCCAGACCGCGTTGCGCATCGCGCAGTTGATCCCGTCCGACCAGGCTTCGCGCGTCACCGCATTGCGGTCGATTGCCGCCGCGCAAGCGGGGCGTGGCATGGCGAGCGAGGCAAAGGAGACGTTCACCCAAGCCCGTCAGTTTGCTGATGCGCTAGCTGACCAATTGAGTCACGCTGAAGTACTGCATTCCCTCGCCCAAGGTGAGGCCGAGGCCGGGATGGCGGCCGAGGCGACCAACACCTTCGAGGAGAGTCTAAAGCTCGCCGAATCCGTCGCGGCGACCCCTGCAGTACTAGCAAACTCCCCATGTGTGAATAATCCGGCTGGGGCGGAGAGCCGGCTGGACAGTCTGCTCAAGAGTCTGGCGGAGCAACAGGCGAGAGCCGGGAGCCTCTCCAATGCGCTCGGCGCGGTGCGATCCATCGTGTACGAGCCTTCCGTACGCGCCAAGGCGTTGCAGGCAATCGCCGAAATCCAGGCGCAGAGAGGGCAGAAGGACGCGGCCGGACAGGTCCTGAAGGAGGCCTTGGTGTGGTTCCAGGTGCCGCCGCCCGAACGCTGGCCGAGTTGTCCCAATGTCCGCCACCTACCGCCCTCCGGAGATCTCGATGCCTTGACGATTGGCAGTATCGCCACGACGCAGGCCAAGGCAGGCCTGACCGATGAAGCCGCAGCGATGTTCGGGAAGGCTTTGCAACTCATCCCAAAAATCAAGGATCCTGCCTACCTGAAGGCGGCAGGTGACTCCGTGGCGATCGGTTTCCTGAAGGCGGATGTGTCCAAGGTCAGCGCACTGTCTGCGGTCGCCAGGGCCCAGCATGAGGCGGGCTTCGAGGCGCAGTCTGCAGCGACGTTCGAGCAGGCAATGCAGGCGGCGATGACTCTTGGCGAACCGATTCACCGCGCCGTGAAGCTCAGCGAATTAGGTCATGAGCAGCACCAGATCGGTCGCGATGCCCAGGCCACGCGTGCGCTTGACAGCGCACTGGAGGCAGCGCGGGCCGTGAACGGTGCTCCGCGCGCCTACTATCTGCTGACGGTTCTAGCCGCCAGAATAGAGGCGGGGCTGATGGCTGACGCGGACACTACGCTGGCTCAAACCATGGCAGGAGTCTCACAATCGATCACGGAAGGCTGGCGACGCGTACCTTTGTTGCGCCTTATCGCCGAGGTTCAGGAAGAGATGGGGCGGCGGGAAGATGCGGTGGCGACGTATCGGGAGGCGCTGGCGGCCGCGGATGCGGCCGGCGATACATTGATGCGAAGCAACGCGCTGGCGCAACTGATCTATGGATTTCCCGGCCCGTCGCACGCCAGATTGATCGCTGAATCGGCCCCGCAGGCTGCTCGGATAGCCCAGTCGATGGCCGGTGAGCTGCGCCGCGCATCTGCGCTCATCGCGATCGCCAGCGCGCTGCCGAACTGAGGTTCGAGCCTGGCTTGGTACGCGGCGGGATCAACGCTTGGGGCGAAATTGCGGCCTCTGGCTCTACTTTCAGCCTTTGACCCCGACCCGACATCGCAGCGCACAGAAGCTGTTCTCACGAATCGCTCAATCCTGCGAGGCGGATTGCGTCCAGTTCGTCGGCATTGAAGACCTTAGATTGGTAGAGGCTCAGGAGCTCCTCCGACACACCATTACCGAACACCAGGACATCATCTGTGTTCACGGTAACTTTGACGCCAGCGTCATAGAGCTTGCGGATAGGATGTGTCTCGAGGCGATCGATACGCCCGAGCATCACATTCGAGGTTGGACAAACATTCAAACGTATGTGGTTGTTAGCCAACATCCGCATCACTGCCGGCGAGCCAGCAGCAGCGATCCCGTGTTGGACCTCATCAAGCTCCAGTTCCTCGACGGCACGCCAAACATCATCTGCTGAGCCCCACTCGCCTACATGCGCCTTTAGGCGCAAACCACTGCCCTTAGCCATGCGGTACAGCGGACGAAAGCGTTCTATCGGTTGGGCAAATTCGTCGCCGTACAAATCAATGGTCAGATAGGCCCCCAGTTCGAGGAAAGGCGCGAGCCACCGTGTCAGAGCGCTGATTGGACAATGCCGCGAAAGCCCGAGTTGCGGGAGCCATTCGATATCTGGTGCAACACGCTCGTGGATCGCCACCAACTCGCGAGTTAATTTCGACGCGTCGCGGTCGAACAGGGTAATCGCCCACACGTCTTCGCCGATTTCCAGGCGCGTAACGCCGTCGTATTTTGCTTGAACGAAGGCGGCCTCGAAGGCTCTCAAGCGTCCCTTTGGCCCGCTGAACAGCGAGCCAAGCCGATCGTCGACCCACGCACACATCTCGGCCATGGAGGCGAGGGGGCGATCGAGAGGTGCAATATCCCGTCCAGCCCATTCCGAGACGAGCGGACGGTGCCCGCCCAAGACGGCATGATTGTGCAGGTCGCTCTTCGGAATGGCCCGGAGAGCAAGAAGGTCGCCAGCATTCAACGCATCCTGAAAGCTAGTGGTCATCGTAATCGCTTCGAGAGACCTCGCAATCAAGCCATATCTCCGTACGTCAAACAATGTCCGCACCTGGCCCGAGGTACGTTCGTTAGGGAGCAGCCGGAGCCATTGCGTTCGAATGGCGTGAATGGCCAGAGTGGAAATCTCACAGTATCGATTGAGCGCCTTGCTTGACTTTCGACCCGCACCGATGGACATCTCAGTCTGGCCGTCGCGAAGCGTCGGGCGGCCTTCGTTCTCAGGGCGGGGTGGAAGTCCCCACCGGCGGTAATTGCGCGAAATCGCAAGAGCCCGCGAGCGCCTGCCGCTTTAAATCGGCAGGGTCAGCAGACTCGGTGCAACTCCGGGGCCGACGGTAACAGTCCGGATGAAAGAGAACGGGACAGGCTTAGCGATGATCCGCTTCGGCGGCCCATTGGAGCGTGCCCGTACGTCCTGATTCTGGTCTCAATTTTCGAGGACAACCATGAATCAGACCCCGCTACACTCTGCCAATCCCTCGCATGACATCGCTCCACGTGGTGGGCGGATCGCCTTTATCCAATCGTGTTGGCACAAGGAGATCGTCGATCAATGCCGGGCCGCATTTGTCGTGGAGCTTCGCCGGCTTGGCCGACCCGAGAATTTGATCGACTTTTTCCAAGTCCCAGGCGCGTTCGAGATTCCCCTACAAGCAAAACTACTCGCGCGAACGAGTCGCTACATTGCAATCGTCGCCGCAGGTTTTGTAGTAGATGGCGGCATCTATCGCCACGAATTTGTATCCAACGCAGTAATCAGCGCATTGATGCGCGTACAATTGGAAACTGACGTGCCGATCATCTCCGCCGTGTTAACGCCTCAGCGTTTTCACGGGCATGAGGAACACAAACGGTTTTTCCACGAGCATTTCGTCATGAAAGGCACCGAGGCGGCGAAGGCCTGCTCAGCGACCATCGCAAATATCGATGTAGCCCGGTCGCTGATGGCCTGACCACCAGAACAATCAGATCCCACCGGTTCAGGCGCTACGTCCCGCCTGAATGTGGCCAAACTCCCTGCAAGTCGCCAGCCTGCGCATGGCGGTGCCGACGCCTACATTGTGTTGGCCAAAAAGGGAACTCGTATGCAAGGCGGTCCTTGCCACCACCCCCCAGGGAGGACCGCCCGACCGACTCCCCGTCCGCAGACGTCCGGGGCGGCGTCCGGGGCGGCTTCGCGATAGGGCGAGATCCTTCGATCGCAGGCAGACCCGCACATAATATTATCAGAACTCCAAACCAGTATCAAAACTAGTATCTAAAATAGTATTTAAACCAGTATCTAAACTATTATCTAAATTATATTATGTCCGAGTGGTACTAACTTAAACTATCTGAAACGACGCGTTGTGGCGGCGGACAGCAGCGCGCAGGGCTTCGATCACCTGCCGCAATTCGGGCTCGCCGGCAAAACCATTCTCGGCGGCATAAAGCGTGAGCTGACCCTCGAAGGCTTCGCGATCCTCGCGGCGGATCGGGCCGGTCAAACCGAAGAATTGCCCCAGCGGAAACTCAGCGCTGCGTTCCGGCAATCGGACATCGCGGCGTTCGCCGAGCTGCGAAGCGCGATTGTGCTCGGCCACGATGGCCGCGTGCCGCGGACCTGCTGGACTGACATAGGCGGGCGTCGGCGGGGGCATGACGGGCGGGGAAGCCCAATGCCCCGGATAGTGTATCGGCGCGCGGGGCGGGGGCTCATGCCCAAGGAAAGGCGGCGCTCCCCAATGCATCGGCTGCGGCGGTAGAGGAACTGGCAGCGTCCTCCTACGCCTCTTTGCAGGGATGGCAGGGGGTTGCAGCGTCTCGCCCTCGCTCGGGCGGGCGGAGCTGTCGGCTGGCGCTATGGGTACGCCGGGCGCCGCCAGCAGCTCGCGGATCGTGGCCGTGTGGCGATCTGGGATCGGCCGCCAACCGGGACCGGAAAGGAACCAGTTCGAGACGGCTGATCTGCTGATGCCACATGCGTCGGCAACGTGCGTCAGCGACAGCCCGCGCGCTTCGAGCGCGGCGCGCAAGCGGTTTTTCCCGGCTTCGTCCACCGTTGTAACCGTTGCTGACGGAGCTGACCGGATTGCTGACGCGCCAGCAGCGTCAACACAGCGTTAGGGCCGCAGACCGGGCTGTACGCGCAGTAGTGCTTGGCGACCGCGGCGAGCGAGTCCTCGGAGTCGAGTCCCGCGCCCTGAAAGCCGCGGACCTTGGCCTCGGCCATCCGCGAGCCGACCCAGGGGTCCTCGCCGGGTCCCTCGACGCTGCGACCCCAGCGCGGATCGCGCGCCACATCGAGCATCGGTGCGAACGTCATGGCGATCCCGTCGGCGGATGCCTCCCGCGCCGCCTCGCGCGCCGTCTGCGCCCAGGTCTCGGGATCAAACAGCGACGCCTCGGCCAGAGATACCGGGAACAGCGTTCGATACCCGTGGATGATATCGAGCGCGAAAAGCACCGGAATGTGAAGTCGCGACTGCTCCACGGCGAGCTTCTGCATGGCATGCACGTGGTCTGCACCGATGAGATTGAGTAAATTGCCGATCGTGCCAGCCTTGATCGCGTCCACGGAGTCGCCCGCGATCACGGGTCCGGTCACGGCATGGCCGGCGGCCGTCATGGTGAGTTGGCCCAACTTCTCGGCGAGGGTCATTGCTCTGATGAGCGTTTCGATACGGCTCAAGCTAGTGCTCCTGCGAAACCCGGTCCGATGATAGTTCGGTCCGAGGAAATCGCCAGGGCCGCAGCCCAGATCGACGAGGCCGCCCACTCGCGTCTCGTGCCGCAGCTGCGCGCGATGACCCGCTCCCTGCTCGCCTCCCCCGTGGGCAAGACCCTCGTGCTGCTCGTGGCGGCGATCTTCGTCATCGTCGTGGCGACGGCGTACGCGCAGATCCGCCTCAACAGCTGGAACAAGCCCTTCTACGACGCCCTGTCGCGCCGGGACTTCCTCGAGTTCTGGGTCCAGCTCGGGGTGTTCCTCCTCATCGCCGGCAGCCTCCTCGTGCTCAACGTCGCGCAGCGCTGGCTCGGGGAGACGTTGAAGGTGAAGCTCCGCGACGGCCTCGTCCGCGATCTCATCCGCGACTGGATGGCGCCGCGCCGCGCCTTCTGGCTCGCCAACGCCGGACCGATCGGCGTCAACCCGGACCAACGCATGCACGAGGACGCACGCCACCTCTGCGAGCTCTCG
>JASHRR010001003.1 GCA_030037185.1 Xanthobacteraceae bacterium
CGATAGGTCTAAGGTAAGGCAACCCTACATAGCCGGCAATACCATCACGCGGCAAGGCATTCACCAACCCGGCGCCCCAGCCAGCCGGGCACAGAGCGGCAGCCGGCTGGCATGGCGGAATGGCATCGGCGAGAGAGATGGACGGCGAGAAGGGACGGCCGCCCCAGACGAGAATGAATTGTTAATTCGAATTAACGTCGCCGAGGCGAGTTTCCGGCTAAGTAAGAGCTATGTTGAGGCACCTCACAGAGGGGGTAACAACAATCCGACATGGCTGAGTTCAATGAAATCCAGCCCAACCCAGCCGTGCCGGAGTATGACCCACGCCTGCATCCGACCGAAATCGCGCCTCCTCGGCGGCGTTGGCGCGAGCTCGTGCTCGACCGCCTTACGTCCCATGGCGTGCTCGTGTTCTCCATCGGGATGCTCGCGATTATCGTGTTGTACGGCGCATATCTCGCTTCGATGAATTGAGGCTCATCCCGACCTTCTGCCCAACCGCGCGGTTGATCGGCAGCGGGGCGGACCCCGTCACTGCCGGTGGGTCAAAGGCCTCGGGGGTTGGCGAGGTACCGGCCGGGGCGAAAGACGCACCACGGTGCCCAGCAGCCCGCTCAATGACGCGTATCGTCGCCCCCTTCATTGCCGTTGCGATATGGCGGTTGTCGCCAGTGGCGCTGATACCACCTGATAGAGAGGCCGACGATGTTCCAGACTACCGAGATCCACGGATCGCCGATCAGGTAGTAGACAACGATGGCGGGCCCAATTACGACGAGGATATCAACGGCTAATTCGCTCATGAACTATCACCGCGGACTGCGTAGAGCACGTCGCCGAGCGGTTCGTGATTCGTCTCTTCGGGAAGGATCGACGCTCCCTGAACAACACGTATACAAGGCAAGACCGCCCCGGCGACGAGGTGTGTTATATTTTTAACATGTTTTCGGAGGGGACTGTGGGGGAAACGTTAAGAGCAATCTTCTTGATCATCACGGGAGAACGAACGGGGGTCGGCCGTTTTCCTGCACTTGGCCGCTGAAGGCAAGCCTACGGCGCCATCGGTGCGACGCCGAACTGCCACTAAGCGTAAAGTAGGGAAACGATGACTTCGCCGCGAGGACGCGGAGCTTTGCAGGAATCTCATTGCGGCCCATCGCCTGATGCGCATTGCCAGGTTGCCAGACGATTGGCAGAGTGCCTTGGCGCGTTGTTTGTTGAACGCCCGAACGAGCTTTAGCCGGAAAGCATTTCACAGCCTACTATTGCGGTGTGGGGTCGCCAGTCCCCTTCCGAAGTTCTGAATGACGAATTGCCGGGGGCGACCTCGGGCCGCCCACGCCGTCGAATGACGACGATCTCCCCCGATGCCTGAGCCGCCAGACGTTTGTCGCTGCATTCGTTGGCGGTGGGGCACTTAGATGACCGATCCGACCGGCATAAGGGAGTCAGGGTCGGTCACGCTGCCCGGCCGGATCACCCCGCAGTGATCCGGTCGGGCGGTGCCAAACCAGCAAAAGCATAGCCTATTGCTGCTTTGCAGCAAGCCTGTAGATGCTCCACGCCGGCAGCGGCCAACCGATTTTGCCCCAGCGCCCGACGCAGAATAGGTGGGACGGTACGGCCTTTAGAAGCGTTCCTGGCCGCGATAGCGGAAAGCATCGGGGAAATCGCGATACAGGGCGAAGACGGCACTCTGCACGATTGAATTAACACCAAAGTGGAAGCCCTCTATTAGTTCACGTCGCTCTGCAATGTGTCCGAACGCTCGTTCGAGTTGAGCGAGGTCTTTCACCTCGATCATCAAATGGAAGTCACCCAAATCCTGGTGCGCTGAATGCGCCTGCACGCCGTCCGCAGCTTGATCATTGACCTGCCAGCACCGCGGCGACCCGCAGTGATCTCAAGCGCAACTGGCCACATCCTCTGGCGCTCCCCGCCGAAAAGGTGCGTGGCCTAAAGAACAGAGAGGTGATATTTCGCGCTGCCGCCGCCCTATCGGCGACTGCCGCCCACGTACTCCATGCTCTGCGATGACAGGGCTTTCGCGGTGTTCTGCTTTGCAGAGCCGGAAGACGTGGAGGCCTTTGCCAAGCGCTTTGGTGGGACACCGGTTCAAGGATTTCTCGCGGGAGTGAGCGCAGTTGGTGCCTGCGATGGCCGCAGAGCTGGCTTTCGCACCGGGACAGGCGACGGTTGCGACAGACGGCCTGAGTTCGACTGTCCGATCTCTTGCAACTTAGTGATCTCACGCGTCGTCTGCTCCAGGCCGGCCGCGAGCTGGTCAATTCTAACCGTCATCTGCGCTTGATTGGTGGCGATGCTACTAGCAATGCCGTCGATGCTTCGCCGGATTGCCTCAAGCTCAGGCGATGTCTCTTTGAGCGAGGCGGTCTCTTTAGGTGCGTCGCCGTATGACTTCCAAGCAAATCCAGCAACTGTACCGATGCCAGCCGCGATCAAAAAACCTAGCAAGGTGAGCCAAGTCCTCCTACCAGATGTGGGCTGCCAATTCATGTACTCACCATTTTCCGGGTGGGCCGGGTGAGTATAGGGTGCTTCCTCGTTCGATGGATTGGTGGATAGTGCATCTGCTAAGAACATTTGCGTTGGGCTCGGCCTCGCACTCATCTGCACCTCGGTTTGTCGTCGGCTGAATCGCTATCGCCTTGCGTTTGATGGTAATTTGGTGCGGAAACTTTCACACCTTACAAAGTCGTAAGGGGCCGTGCCGCCAGTGGCCACATTGCCGCGCTGCCAAGTCCCACGATGAACTCCCGCTGCGTTCGCTCGCGCGGTTGCGCCTGTGCACCAGCGGGCAAGCCGCTACGCTTCCCAGCCCTGCGATGAACTCCCGCCGCCTCATCTGCAATCCTCAATGTTCAAAATTGGTGACGTAACAAATCATTAACAATTGCTTAGTTTGACGGAGTCACACTCGCTGTTGGCTATGGCGGCTGTGATTTTGCCGCGGTGCGGAAACG
>JASHRR010001004.1 GCA_030037185.1 Xanthobacteraceae bacterium
GCAGATGTTGGTGTAGTTGATGTTGCGGTTGACCACGTAGGTGACGTCGTCGCCGCACACACGCCGCCGCAACTGGTCGGCCGCTTCGCAAACTATGTGGAAGTCGTCTCCGCGCGCTGCGAAAAGCTGCTCCAGCTCGCACCGAGGCAACGGATCGCCGGCCATCGCACGGTCAAGAATCGGTTGCACGCCGCCTCGCTTCGCACTGCGGGTCTCGCCGGCGGACAGGATAATCGGAACTGGCCGACCGGCACCCGCTATCCATTCATCCGAGCGCGAATACCCCTCAGAGTCGCTGCTGCGGAGAACCGCACTCCTGAGCGATGCGTCAACCCATCGATCTGCCTTCTCTATGTATTCCGGATAGATCGCCAATCGCTCAACCAGCGTCTTCGCTCCAAGGGCAGTCTGTTGCTCAAGAAATTTCAAATTAGGCCAAGGCGCCTCCGGATTGACGTGATCGATTGTGACAGGGGAGACGCCCCCCCAATCATTGATCCCCGCCCGGATCATCTCGACGAGAGGCCCGACTGCCAAATTCGGCGGTGCCTGGATGTTCATTGTTGGACCGAACAAAATCCGTGCGACTGCGATCGTCCACAGATGATCATCAAAGGCTGGCTCTGCCGTCTGCGCCATCCGGGTCGAAGGCTTGGCACGGAAGTTCTGGATGATGACTTCTTGGATATGTCCGTAACGACGATGGAGATCACGCAGGGCCAGGAGCGATTCGATTCGCTCACGACGGGTTTCTCCTATGCCGATGAGTATTCCTGACGTAAACGGTACCGCCGCCTCGCCAGCAGCCGCAATCGTCGCAAGCCGAACCGACGGCAGCTTGTCGGGCGAGCCGAAATGCGGCCCTCCTCTTTCAGTCAGTCGGCTGGCGATGCTCTCCAGCATGAGCCCTTGCGATACGCAAACCCCCCTGAGAGCAGTGATGTCGTCGTAGGTCATGACGCCGGCATTGAGATGCGGCAGCAATCCGGTCCTTTTGAAGACGAGTTCCGCCATTGCCGATAGGTATTCGAGCGTCGTCGAAAATCCGAGCGCCTGCAGTGCTTCACGCGCCACCGCATAGCGCAGTTCCGGCTTGTCCCCGAGCGTGAACAACGCCTCGCGGCATCCGGCCTTAGCGCCAGCATGTGCGACAGCGAGCACTTCGTCGGGCGAGAGATAAGCAGACGCCGATTTGCGTGGCGGCTCTGCAAATGTGCAATACCGGCATGAATCCCTGCAGAGCTGCGTCAGCGGGATAAAGACCTTTTTGGAATATGAAACGAGCGTGCCGTGACCGCGATCTCTGAGCGCGCCTGCCGCCCGCAACAGCACCTCCAGGTCATCAAATTCCGCCAGCGCCAGCGCCTGCTCGGCTCTCAAGTCGCCGGCGGTTGTCAGGTCAAAAAGGCGGTCCGCAATCCTCATCCCCTTGCTCCGGCCCGCAGGATCACGTCGGAAAGCACGTGCCAGCCTGCAACGTCATTCTCGTCCAAATACGCCTTCGTTCGTGTGGAGGAAACGATCCCCGCAAAAGCATAGAGATCTTGCGGATTGTCGATATCCCGGCTGATGCCAGGCACACGCAATATCAAAGGCGAAATGGCGTGCCGCTCGGCGGCCTTGAGGTGGGGAAAAAAACTATCGTCGCCGAATGTCAGCGGCACGGCGCTCGGCGGCGAAACGACAATTGCGTTCGAGCCGAAGTCATCGTGCGACGGCACGATGGTGAAGGACGGCGGACGTCGATGCATGGCAAGTACCTGCGATATTTCGTCGGCTGTAACCAGCGGAATGTCGCCGGGCAACTGCATCATGCCGCCGACACCTTCGTCTGCGAGGCTTCGTGCGGCAGCGGCAACCGCTGCAGTATGGCCGCCGCGCGCATCGCTCGTCAGGATGCGCGCACCGTAAGATTCGGCCAGGCGAGCTGCCCGCGGATCGGCCGTAATGACTGCTACGCCTGCCAGCCCGTGTGCGCACGAGACCGCCGCGATCACATCCTCAAACATCGCGAGCACAAGCCCTTCCAGCAGGTGGCGCGGGACCGCCGGGGACAGCCGCTGCTTGGCGCCCTCTAGTTCCTTGACCGGAATCGCCGCCCAAATGTCCAAGCTCGTGTTGGTCACGCGACACCCCAGCTGGACGACGCTATCGCGACCGGAGCCGGCGCAAGGCGGTCCACGCCGTTCGTCTTGATAACGTGGTCTCGGTTCAACCTGCCCTCCAAAGACCCTGCGTTTTCTCGGGTGTCGCCGCACGATGTCGGCGATGCCGAGAGGCGTCCCAATAAATAGGCGTATTGCAACCGCCACCATGGAAATCGCGGGCCCAGCTTCAGGAGTGAAAGAGCCGCGTCGGATTTGTCTGGCCAAGCGGGCCCGTCTCGTTCGGTGTTGTCGAACTGGTTGGCGCCCAGCCAAATCGTGAGGTCGGCGCTGTCCACCTCTGCTATGCTGAAACTCGCCATGACCTATCGCGGGTTCCGACAAATAGTTTTCGAGGTGCTCAAGGGGTCAAAAGATTCAACGGCGACGCGGCGGTCCGCCTCTCGTTTGTGCATGGTAACTCTCCCAGCCATCAGCTATTCCGGCTTGATCCGGAAAAGCGCGCGCTATCTCCCCGATGAACCGCGCGACTTTTGCCCATTTTACGCCCGGTTTTGGCCGAGGGGAAGATTGTCGCCCGCGAACAGCTATACAAAGACAGAGGCGGCAGTGCGATGTCTCCAATCGTGACTGGGGAGCAAGAACCGGACCTTCCGTCCTCAGCGGAGCGCGGATGTCCGAGGGCATCGGCACAAGACCAATCCCGCCGACGTAGGCCTCGCTTCAGTCTGGGACCATCGGCAAGTACGCATTGCGGCGCGCATATTCCGAGCGGGCAGTTGGCACCCGAGGGAGGGCTTCGGCAGCCCTGCAGCCGATTCATCCATCACCAGGCTTACGGTGTAACCATTGTGATGGACGAGCCGGCCGATTGCGCCCTGGTGCTCAGAAAGAGTGGGCGCGCCTGCTCGCGGTCTGATGCGCCGCGCAGCAATCGCCGGTACGTCGGGCGCTGACTGCCGCCGCGGGTGGCCCGCAACGCCTGTCCTGACCGCTAGCGATACTGCGGGCATGACAAAGCGACCTTCACACCGCAAGCCAGCGCCGCCGCTACTGTTTTGCCCGGGCCGAGCGGACGATCCGCCAGGTCATGAGGATTAAGCCCCGGCCGGTTAGCGCTGCAAACCCGCCCTCCGGTGCTGATTGGGTTCACGAAATCAACCATGACGGTTACCGGATGATCGTCCGCCGTGATTAACCCCTGCCGCGGCTTTATAGCCGCAACGCGTCTAAAGGCTGAAACGCCGCCAGCCTCCAACGTGAGACCGGCGGCGACTACGGCTGATTAGTTGACCGCCATTTCGGCGCTCACGCTGTTCGCCGCCTTGGCAATGAGCGTCGCCACGGCCTCCGGCTTCGAAATATAAATCGCATGGCTGCCGGCAGCTTCCGCGATAGTCGAGCCGGCGCGCGTTGCCATCTGGCGCTGAGCAGGCGGAGGGATCATCTTGTCCTCGGTCGCGACCAGGTACCAGCTTGGCTTGATCTTCCAGGCAGGCTCGGTCACCGCGCCGGAGAGGGCACCAACGCCCCACGGCACCTGAGAGTCGGCCAGGAACGCAGCCTTTGCTTCGCTGACGTCTGCGGCGAACGACGCGCGGAACTTCGTCTTGTCGAGGAACAGATAGCCATTGTGCGGCGGCAAAATCGGCGGAACCGGTGCGCCCGGAGGCGGATTCTTGATGAGGGTCTCGACGGACTCGCCTTTATCCGGGGCAAACGCCGTAATGTAGACGAGCCCCGCGACCTTCGGGTCTGTGCCGGCTTCGGTGACGACGACGCCGCCGTAGGAGTGACCGACCAACACGACCGGCCCTTGCGCCCGAGCGATTGCGAGCCGCGTAGCGGCCAGGTCGTCAGCCAGGGACGTCGTCGGATTCTGAACGATGCTGACGTTGTATCCGTCGTTCTTCAAAATGTTGTAAACGCCTTCCCAGCCTGCGCCGTCAACGAAGCCGCCGTGTACGAGGACGACGGATACCGGTGATGTTGAACGTCCCATGGCAAGTCTCCCTTAAAGGTTAATGCGTGCGGGCAACCCGCGCTTGAAATTTGCGGTTTCCTACTTGCCAGATTTCGATATAGCTGATTAGTTCAATTTTATACCCATCCCCCTGACCATTCAGCTAGGTATCCTATCAATGAAGTGGACGGATCGGATCGGTCGGCGCGTCAAGCTGCGCGACCTACACATTGCGCTCGCGGTTGCGGAAGCAGGCAGCATGACACGGGCGGCGGAAGACTTGGCGGTGTCCTATCCGGTCGTATCCAAGACGATTTCGGAGTTGGAGCACACCCTTGGCGTCAAGCTCTTTGACCGCAGCATTGCAGGGGTCGAGCCAACGCACTACGGCCACGCCTTGCTCAAATCCGGAGTCGCCGTGTTCGACGAAATGCGCAAAGCGTTGCAGCAAATAGATTCCATCAAACAGCCAGACGCAGGCGAACTGCGGATTGGGTCGTCAATCGTGACGGATGCCGGTCTGCTTCCGGCGATCATGGAGCGCTTTTCGCAAGATTTCCCGCGCGCGGTGGTCGACATTCTGGCTGAAAACATCGCAATTCAGCAATATGACAATTTGCGCGATCGAAAAGCTGAGCTGGTATTCGGGCGACTTCCCACACCGATGACCGAACCGGATTTGGTCGCGGAGACGTTGTTTGATGAACCGAATATCGTTGTCGCCGGGTCCGAGAGTCGTTGGGCCAGGCGGCGAAACCTGACGCTTGCCGATTTGATTGGTGAGCCATGGGTGTTGGCGCAACCGGGTAGCTTGGCGCGATCGCTCCACGACGAAGTGTTCCGAAAGAATGGCCTTGAACCTCCCTCCGCAACGGTACTGACGGTATCGCTCCATCTTTACATGCGGCTGATCGAAACGGGACGGTGGCTTGGTCTCGTCCCCGCTTCCGTCATGCGCTTTGGCGGCCGGCAAATGCACCTCAAGGTTCTACCGGTCAAAGTGTCATCGCCTCCCGCGCCGGTCGGGTTCATCACAGTCAAG
>JASHRR010001005.1 GCA_030037185.1 Xanthobacteraceae bacterium
TGCGAGAGCGGGGCTTTAGCTTCAGCGAGAAGCTGTTCGATGCGTTGCCTGGCGGACGATTGGGTCGGGGGTTCGGCAGGCTGATCTATGAGCTCGAGAGCGAGGGCCGGCGAGTTGGCTTTCAACGTGAGCTGCAAGCGATCGGTGCCGGGCGCTGCACGATGTTCGACGCTCAGATTCAAATTTGGGCCGTTACGGCGCAAATACAGGTTGGAGTCACCCCAGGCGTGGAGTTCGGAAGACCCCCGGAGCGCTTGGCCACCACGTTCATGGGCGGCGCCTTTGCGCGCATGGTGCACTAGCACGACGGCAGTGCGGTGGCAGCGCTGCAGGCTGCGCAGATATCCGAGCAGCGGGGCGACCTCGGCGGCGAGGTTCTCGTCGATACTGTGCAGACGAACCAGCGGGTCGAGCACAAGCAGTTTGGGTTTGAGGCCGGCGACCGTGGCGTGAAGCGCCCGCTGCTGCTCGGGGTGATCGAGCCGAAGGGTCGGCACGGTGATGACATGGACATCGAGGCTGTGGAAGTCGGCGCCGGCGGCAGCGGTGATGCCCTCGAGGCGCTGTCGCACGATGTGCGGGGCATCCTCGGCGGCGAACAGCAGGACGGGGCCACGGTCCCGGGTTACGAAGTGGCGCAAGCAGGGGGTACCAGAAGCCACGGAGACGGCAAGATCCAGCGCGAGGAAGGATTTTCCGCATTTGGGTTCGCCACCGATAATACCGACGGCCTGCGCACTCCACAGACCTTCGATCAGCCACCTCTGCTCATCGCGCTGCGGTGTGGTGAGCTCGGCTGCTCGGGTTGTTGGCAGAACCTTCATGGACGCGTCGCTCCGACGCGACGCTTGCGCGGATCGGGAGGGGCAAAGACCTCAAAGTAGAGCTTCTCATCGAGCTGAGCGAGGTTGCGTTCTGCCGCCACGGCCAGAAGCTGGCCAGCCATGGTGGTCAGTGCCCGATAATTGCCGGCAGCATGATCGCATAGCGTGGTCTTGAGGGCCTCGCTCATCAGCGTCGGGTTGCCAGCGCTATCGAGCAGATGCGAGAGGCAGACATTGAGATCCTCGCTCCTGGCATACTCCATGGTCAGGCGCATTCTGATGCGCGAGCCCAGAGGCAGGAGCTCGTCGCGGCGCAGCTTGTCGATCAGGCGTGCATCACCGGCAAGCACCACGCTGAGCAGGATGCGGGAGTCGAACTGGGTGGCGGCGAGCAGGCGCAGCTCGCACAGCACGGAAGGCTGTAATTCCTGCGCCTCATCGATCAGCAGTACGGGGCGCAGCAGAGTGTTCTGAAGGTGCGCGGCCCACCGCTCTCGCAAAGTTTTGAATCCGGCCCACCTGTTGTGAGGCTGGAGCGAGACTGTGAACAGCTCCCCAAGTTCGCGATAAAAATCCGCAAGTCGTGAGGACGGATGGGTGAGTGCCCCGACGGTGAGCTCGCGCTGTCGCGCCAGCCGCTCGGCGAGCAGGCGGAGCACCACACTCTTGCCGGTGCCCGGATCGCCGCTGATGAGCGCGAAGCCGCCTTCGCGTACCAGGCTGTTCTCGACGCGCCAGCAGAAGCTGTCAATTTTGCTGGTCTGCAGCAACGCTTCAGTCGGAAGGTCGGGTGAGAACGGGTTGAATTTAAGGCCGTAAAGGCCGAGCAACTTTTGGTTCATGACGACGGATCCTCCTCCTCCTCCTCCGGCACATACGGCGGTGGCAGACCGGTGGCGGCAAACTCGGTCATGAGCTTGTTGAGCAGCGGCGCCGGCTCGTCGCGCTGTGGCGGCGCGGTTGCCGCGGCGGGCTTGCGCAGGCGGCGCTCGCCGGAAGCGTTCGCGGTTTTGTCGAGGGGATAGATTGGGCACAGGATGTTGCCGCTGCGCGCGTCCACCAGGTCGACGTTGGAGAGATCCCAGCGTGCGTACCGCAGGTGGGGATGTCTGAGATGGGCAAACTGCGATGGAATCTCGAAGCGGCGTCCTTCGAGCGAAACGGTTCCGTCAGATCGACGTTGGGTGCGCTTGACCTCCATGCGGAAGGCTTGACGCAGAACCTGCGACGCCGGACATTCGCGGCCGACGTCAGGCCCAGCGCGATAACATTCGAGCGGCGTGGAGCCGAGCTCGGCATGGCGTGTTTGATGGTACTCGCGCTCGACCCAGGCGTGGGTCGCGCTATTGAGCAAATCGAGGGTAAGTTCGCTCACCCCGTCCAGCATGGCAATCAGCCGACCTTCGAGGTGGCCCCACACGCGCTCCTGCTTCCCATTTTGCCAAGGCGAAAATGGCAAAGTTGTTTGATGCAAAATGCCGAGGGTATGCAGGCCGTTCTGGAATTCTTCGGCCATCATGGCCGCGCCGTTATCGGTCAACAACGATCGCGGCATGGCGCGCCGCATCAGGGCCTGGCAGAAGCCATGAACCAGAGTTTTAGCCGTCTCGTCGAGGAACCACTGTACATGGCAGATCAGCCGTGAGCGGTCGTCAAGAATGCATAACGCTGACGGTTTGACCCAGGTGCCCTTGGCGGTCAGCACGCTGCGTGAGCCGGTGTGGAAGTCAAGGTGCCAACAGGAGTTCACATGCTCGACTTCAAAGCTCCTGACTTCGCGAGGAGCGAACTGTCTGCTGGCTTCTACGCGGCGCTGCTTGTGAAGTCCTTGGGACGCCATGTAGCGGCGCACCGTGCCATAGGAGGGGACTTGCTGTTCGCCCAATAGCGCCCGCAGATTGTCGTATTGGAGTTTGACGGATAATCAGAAGCATCGCGTAATGCGAAGGAAGCGACCTGTTCGCCGATTCTTTTCGGGGAACAGGCCGCGTCACCTTCTCATTATTTCGCTACCAGTCGCTACAGTGAGTTGAGCCAGGCCAGCAGGTCCGGATCCCGTTTCCAGCGAGGCGGCTTCGACGGACGTGTCGATGTATCCACCTTCGCCAGCGCCTGTCGTTTTGTTTCAAGATTGGCACGAGCGTAGTGGTTAGTCGTGTCCAAGCTCACGTGCCCGAGGAGGCTGCGGATCACTGTGATGTCCACACCGGCGGCCACCATGGCAACCCCCATTGAGTGTCTGAAGGTATGCGGCGTGACGTGTTTTTTTGCGAGCGACGGGGCGCACCGTTCCGCCATGCGAATGTAGGCCTTCAGCTTGAAGCGCACGCCGGCAGCGCCCAAGGGCTCGCCGTATCGATTGACGAAGATCGGTTGATCGTCGAGTCTCGGCTGTCGTCTCAGCAGCGCTGTGAGCAGGTCGGCTGTTTCCGGCCATATCGGGCAGGCTCGCTCCTTGCGACCTTTGCCGAAGAGGGTGACCTGAGCCGGTGAGCGGAAGCGGACGGCTCGAGGAGACAGATCCAGTGCCTCCTGGACCCGGGCTCCTGTATTGTAGAGCAACGCGAGCAGCGCGTGATCGCGTTGGCCCTCGATTGAGGAGCGGTCCGGCTGTCTCAGGATCGCGGCAATCTCCTCGCTGTCGAGGTAGTTCACCTCTGCCGTCGGCGCTTTCTTCGTCGGGATGCGCAAGACCCCCGCGCACTGGCCAACCACGCAAGGCTCGTGGTTGGCCACCAACCGGAAGAAACTGCGGATCGCCGCCAAGCGGCAGTTCCGCGTTCCGATCGTGATCTTTCGCTCTTGCTCACCATGCTGCAGGAACGCTAGCACCTCCTCCGAGGTGAGATCCTCCATTACCAGGTCACTCACTGAGCGGTGCTTGCAGCCTGCAACGAACAGGAGAAAGAGCCGCCAAGTATCCCGGTAGGATTTGATCGTGTGGTGGGATAGATTTCGCTGCTGCGTCAACCAGCCATGGAAGAACGCGTGCAGCCAATAGGCCAAAGTGGCTGACTTCATGACCGTCCTCCTCCGGAGCCTGAACCCAACACACCGACGCTCGCTGCGCGGAATCTTTCGTTGGCGAGTTGCATGAGCTGTTGCGTGATGGTCAGGTAGGCTAGCGTGGAGTTGATATCCTTGTGGCCGAGGTAGGTGGCCAAGTACGGCAGCCGCGACTGGGGATTGATGCCCTCTCGGTACCACGCTTCCATGCGGTTGCAGACCATTGCATGACGCAGATCGTGGATTCGCGGACCGACCTTGCCGCAGAGGGGCTTCAAGCCCGCACGTCGGAGAGCTTCCGTGAGGAGACTGCGGATTCCGCCACACGAGTAGCCGCCACCGCGCGGCTCTCTCCAGAACAACCCACTCGCAGGCTCGCTCGACCCGCCCAGTTCTCTCCGTACCTCAAGGTAGTCCTTCAGGACCAAGCCGACGCTCGGGGGAATAGGCAGGTTCCTTGACTTGAAGAACTTTGTGTTTCGGATGTGGATGACTTTTTCATTGATATCCACGTCGGCAAGCGTGAGGCGCGCGAGCTCACCGATTCTGAGTCCGGCGCAGTAGGTGAGCAGGATCATCATATGCAGGCTCGCAGCCCGCAGCGGCGATTTAGTTGATTCGAACGACTTTGTCGTCTCGAGCAATCGCAATATTTGTGCTTCCGTATAGATGAACGGTTTTCGGTGCAGCTGCTGGGCTCTCCGGTATGCATCAACGTCGCATGGCAGCACGGCGACACTGGCGTCTACCCGTTGCATAGCCTTCGAAAGGTGCCGCCCGACGGAACTCACTGTGTATAGATGTTGCGGCCCCGACTTGACCGCTCGCCACGCCTCGAGCGCCGTCCGTAGAGGCTGGTCACGAAGATCGGGACGGCCCTGCAGAAAGCGATCAAATCGAAGCAGAACGCGCTCGTTGGTCTGGTAGAGATAGCCGAGCGAACGCATCCTCTCGACGTGTTCGCGCATGAGTGGACCAAGGAAGCTGGCATAGGGTGCAGGTGGTTGCAGGCGTTGCAATTCCCGATGGTCATCGCTCACAAGAGCGCGCACGATCGGGGCCAAGCGAGGCCCGTAGAGCCGTCGGAGTTGGTCGAACGGATTCCTCGGTACGGCGCGGTCACGGTCTATCCACTTCAGAAAGCGATCGAGGACGCTGGCACGGTGACACACGAGGTGAAGAGGCCAGTGCAGCATGCGATCGTCGAGCCATGCTTTCACAAGCGGGATCGTCGGCGGACTTCCATGCTCCCGTGCGAACCTAAGGAACCCACGAACGATGCACGCGTAGACGCGGGTCGACATCCTATTGCGGAAGCGCTTCTGTCGAAGGAAGGCGGCGAGGGACTCAGCGTCCCGGCGGGCGAGGGGCTTCATGGCGACACCGCCGCTGGAACTTCCAGCGCAACGCCACGGAGATCTTCCGTGGCGAGTTTCAGATACACGCCAGTCGACAGCGTCGAGCGATGACCCAGGATGTCGCCGATCTGCTTGAGCGGCACCCCCGCGCGAAGGAGGCTAACGGCGCGGGCGTGGCGGAAGGCATGCGGTCCCTTCTTGCCATGTCGTACGATGCCTGCTGCGTCGAGGCGTCTTCGGATGACATCGTAGAGCTCCGACCCGTGCGGAAATGCCCGATACGGTGCATTCAGACACAGGAAGACTTCCCGGACTGCACTCCGCGGCCGCCCGTTCTCGAGATAGTTCAGCAGCGCCTCACCAGGCTCCGGTAGCAGCGGAAGTTTGGAGGATGTTCCGGTCTTCGAGTGCCGAACAAGCAAGACCTCATTCTTCCAGTCGAGATCATCAAGACGCAGCGCGGTGATCTCGCCAGATCGCAAACCGTACGTAGCAAGTAGCATCAGGATCGCATAGTCCCGTCGTCCGCCAAGAGTCCGATCCTGACGAGTGGTGGTCAGGACCTTCTCCACTTCTTCAGCCAGCAGGGCCGAAGGTATGTCTTCGTATGTGTAGAGGATCGGACTTGTTACTGACATACTCAGGTCGCGCGCGGTTGTGCCGCTTCCGTGCAGGTATCGCAAGAAGACTCTCAGCTCGCTGGTGAGGTCCTTGATCGATTTTCTGCGCAGGCCTTGAGTTCGGCAAGACAAGTACGCATCGATATCACGGACTTGTAGCTCGGGTAGCCGGTTCGGTTCACTTCGCTTGTCGATTCCGCGCAGAAACTCACGGGCTCGTTCGATGCGCTGTACACGTGTCACCCTCGCGAGGCCGCGTAGCTCATCCATCCATATATCGTAGCCCTTGAGCAGCTTGCGATGAAACAGCTCACGCGGCGCCTCCTGTTTTGATGCCGGCTCTGGCGGCCATTTTCCTTGAACGAGTCGCAGGATCAGTCGTAAGGGAGCGGTGCGCCCCCGGCGCCATTTTGGGGTACTCGGGGGCGCGTGACCGTGGCGATTTCGATAGACGCGCCGTTCTCGGCGCAGGAAGTCCTCTATATCTGTTGGTAGTGCGGTCTCCGCTGTCTTGGCGTGATCGTAAAGATATTCGAGGAATCGACTTGCGATCCGCACGTGACTGTGGCGCACAACAGAGCCGTATCCCTGATCGCGCAGATGTACGCTGAGCTGTTCGATTCTCGCCCTATATTCCGATTGCTGCATGTGAACCTCCCGGTGAAGGAGGGGAGGATACACACGCCAAATAATCGGAAGTACGTCGCCTGGAAAGTGGCCGCGCCAGCCGCGGGACGAGCTTCCTTCGCATTACGCGATGCTTCTGATTATCCGTCTAATGCCAAGCTTGCGATTAGACGGACCAACCGGGATGATGGCGGTATTGTTCATCAAGCGCCTCGAGCAACTTCGGCGTGAGTGTCCGCGAGCGGCCGGCGTCGGTCCTGATTCGCGTCTTGAGCGCTCCAACCGGATCAAGTCCTCGAGCCCGCGCTTTGTAAAACCAGCGTTCAATCGTCGATAGCCCAAACCGTGTGGGCTGGCCGGTGATCGGATGCTGCCAGCTGCGAGAGGCCAAGGCGCGCAACATGGTCTGCAAGTCACCTCTGGCAGGCGGCGCTGCCAGCAACGGTCCGATGATCGCGAAGCGCAGCCTCGCCCAGCGATCGCGATCGGCCGGATCTCCTCGATCGACCATCACAGGCTTCTCCCCTTTTGCGGCGCCCTCGCCGCGTTGCGAGGGTCAGGAGCAACAGCCTATGGTGAGCCGGATGTTCGATGCGATCTCCATCTTCTGCGGGGCGATGGCAGGGCTTCAGCGGCCCTCACCGAGCGGCGCCAGAAATCGCAGCGCCGCAACGAGTTGTGACGGCAGATCCGGTCCCTTGAAGCATTCCAGTAAACTGGCCGGCAGGGTGGCGGCCGCCGGCGGGGGCATGAATTGCCCGCGCGCGGTCACCCAGAACCGGGTGTCGACAAACTCAAGCAGCCACCACGTTCTCCAACGCTCGACCGTGCGCTTGGGCACCCGGATCCACTCCGTCAGTCGGCTCACTCGCCAGTCGGTCAGACCCGTACGCACGGCACTGGCAAGGATCACCGTGACCGCCAGATAGACGCGCTGACCCAGAAATCGCACCGACGCAGGCGTATGGCGCTTGTCGCAAATCGAGCAGGTGAAACTCAGGCGATGCCGATAGGCTTCAACCAGATTGCGCGGCCCGCCGCGCGGTTTGCGCTGATACCGATCGCGGTGCAGCCTGCACCTGCACCGACGGCAGCCACCCGCTCGGGTCTCAGCGGCAAGATCTTCATCGATGCGCAGGAGGAACGCATGGAACTTGGCGTCCAGTAATGTCGTGTGGCACATTGGGGGGTCTCTTTTTGTCTTGGCAGACTAAAGAGACAGTCTACCCTCCCTCGGGGATCGGCCAATCGCGATTCCCGAGGGAGACTTCCCCCTATTCCCTCATCCAATCCTGTCGGTTATTGCCAACTCCCCCTCCGCAACAGGGGCAAGGGACAATCCGATCCCATCCTTTGATGGGGGCAGCCAATGAACCGCTGTCCAGTCATATGGAGGGAATTCCGCCATTCGCCTCGCCGGCAACACCTCGTGCGGCAACTGCATCGGTGCGGGCCCAGAATGGTCCTGGAGGCACTCGTACACGTCGAAGCCGGAACGCCCTTGGATACAGTCCTGGAAGCCATATGCTCCCTCCAGCCAAAGGATTACGCCGCAGTCGGTGCTGATGTCCTCCCGATCGAAAAGCCCCTCAAACTGATCGGGGGGCGACCATGAGCCACGAATTCTACAGGCCTATGCATGTCAGGGCATACCGACAGCGGGCCGGACATGTCGAGTACCGCCAAGACCCTGTCCGTCGTGGGCGAGGTTTCTGGTGCGCTTATGGCCCGCAGGGAACGTATCTGGGCGCGTTCTCGAGCAAGGACCGTGCAGGCCTTGGCGCTAATCGGAATTGACCGGGGGAGTGCTCACGAGGATGGACCCACCGGACCGCGGTCT
>JASHRR010001006.1 GCA_030037185.1 Xanthobacteraceae bacterium
ATCGGGGAAGAAACGACGATAGACGTCATTCATGTTTGGCGCCTCCAGCATGCTGGCCAGCAACACGTTCATTTTAACGACTTTATCGAGCGAAGAACCCGCCGCCTCCAGTAGCTCTTTAAGATTCGCAAGAATCTGTCGCGTCTCGCTGGCCGTGGTACCGTGTACGGGTTGGCCACACTCTAAATCGACCGCAATAAGGCCGGACACGAAGAGAAAGTCCCCGCCCCTCGTCACGGCTGACGCTACCTGGCCGCTCGCCGCATTTGCGGCGCGCGGTGACAGCTGAATCGTCTGGTGGTTGGCACCCATTGGCCATTCCTCACGGCACGTCACGCGGCAGCGATCACATCGAGTTGGATCTTGAATCCAGCTTCGGATTGCGCCGTCCACACGGTACGCGCCGGCGGTCCGTTGACCACGTATTCCCGGTAAACGCGGTTGAGCACGTCGTACTCGATGCTGTCATATATCAGAGCATGCACCTGAACGAGGCGATCGAGCGATGAACCAGCCGATTCCAGCAGCAATTTCAGATTTCCGAAAATGACGTGTGCCTCAGTGGTGAGCGTACCGTGGCGCCGCTCTCCTGTTTCGGGGTCAACGGCCAGCATGCCGGAGCAAAAGATGAGACCACCGGCGCGGATTGCCGGCGACTGGTGATGTCCATAATGCTGGCGAAAGTCGAGCCCGGCCCGCGGTGCCGCTATGGCTTCGCGCAATCGCGCCGCACCTGCTCGAGGCAAGGCTGCCATCAATCTGACACCTGCGCCAGGCCGCGCAGGACAAACCGCTCGATGTCGCCGTGCGCCCGCAGATCGCCCAGGCTCACCAGGGCATCGAGCAAGGCATTCATCTTGGTTCGTGAGATTTTGCCGGTACGATCGAAGAAGTTGTTTTTGCGAAAGAAGTCATAGGATTTCTCGACGTCTTCTGTCTTAAGTCCGCTGACCGCAACAAGGATCCGAACTGCTTCGGCACGATTACGTTCGTCGTACAAATATTCAATGCTCTTGTTTTGAGCCGCCAGCACGCGAGTTATCACCGGCTCGTTGCGGGCAGCCCATGCACGATTTACGACTGTTCCTGAGAACGCGAGCTCCGGTGCATAATCGATCGTGAGCCCCAGATTGTTGTAACCGGCGCTCTCGACCTGGAAGTTAGATGGCGGCAGCAAAATTGCCGCATCTACTGCCCCGCTCAGTAGCGCTTGGGCCCGCGCAGTGGTGGCACCCGCATAAACGAAGTCGAAATCGCCGGGCTTCAGACCGTGCGGCGCAAGCATGCGCTCGGCGTAGACCCGAGTGATATCCTTGGCACCTCCGACCGAGATCACCTTGCCCTTGAGGCTGGCGAGGCTTTTGATGTTTGACCTGGCCATCATGACATAGGGCGGCGCCTCTACCTCCAAGCGCACGATCGCGATCGCCCCGCCCTGGTCAATGGCGCGGATGGGATCCACCAGTCCGGTAGACATCGTCATGTTGAGCGAGCCGGCGGTAAGCTGCTGGATGACCGCTGCGCTCGCCGGGACATAAACCAGATCGATCTTGATGTTTTCAGCGGCAAAGAACCCTCTGTCGAGCCCGATGAAAACAGGCCAAAGATTAGCCGACGCCGACCCCACGGTGCCCATAATTACCGTGTCTTGAGCACGCGGGGGTACGCCCGAACTCAGCAGGGTAATGACCAAGCCCAGCACCGCGCTTCCAAGCGTTCTCGTCATCCGCCAGCCCTCCATCCCTATGGTTGGAAACCTCCTGCGACAGCAACTCACCATCAATTGCCCGCGTCCGGCGGCCAAAATATACGAGCGCGGCTAATTTTGCGATAGTGGTCAAATTCCGGTATTATTGTTGATCCGTAGCGGTTTTCTCATGCCGTCAGAAGATGGTCGTCTGACGCGAATGACCTGGACCATCAATCTTGGCATTCGGCAGCGTTGCTGAGAACCCGCGGGTCGGAAACGACCAGCCTCACGTGCGGACAAGATGGAGAACGCTCGCATGATCATTCAGACGGCTCCCGCGGGCGAGCCTCGGCGCGCGATCATGATGCATGAGCACACCGCCTTGTGCGGGCAATTCGCCCGAGCGTTCGGCAACAACAGATTCGAACCCTTGCAGCCGCTGGACCTTATGATCTACGTGATTTCGCATCACGACGCCGGCTGGACGGAGTTCGATCGTCATCCGGTCACTGATGACACCACCGACCTGCCGTATAATCTCGTTGAGACACCGGCGCAATACATCACGGTCACCAGTCGGCTGTCGCCGGACTTCAATCAACGGCACCACCCGTATTGCGGCCTGATGTCGAGCATGCACAGCTGGGGTCTTTACAACGGCCGCTATGGCCTCTCCAATCTTGTTCTCATCGATAAGATTTCTCCCCACGATCGCCCGCTCGCGGAGCGGATGCTCGGCGGCGAACTCGAGCGGCAGAAGCGGCTGAAGGAAGAGATCGGAAAAGATCCGGCGATTTCGGGTTGGCTCGAGGAGAATCGTTTGTTCCAAAACTACAAACAGCTTCAGTTCTGCGACACACTTGCCCTCTACTTCAACCGCACCCACCCCAGCGAACGCAGCGAGCAGAGTTTCGAACATGTGCCGCTGAACGCACAACAGGACGCGACGGTAATCGTGCGGCCACAAGGAACGGGAGTGTACGCACTGTCGCCATATCCTTTCGCATCAAGCGGGGCCGAATTTGCCTTCGGCGGACGTCCCATCAAACCCGGCCAGCACGCGGCCGGGGGCGGATGGGCCGAAGTACTCAGGACGGTGCCGACCGAGTGGGAGCGTTTCTGCCTCACAGCGGCTTAGCGGCGATACCCGGCGGGAGTCGGTCGATATTGCAGGCGTGGTCGCGGAGCTCCGATTCCTTTCTGCCACACGCTGACATCGTGCTGTCCACCAGGTCTCACGACAGTTCGCGGTGGCGCTGCCTATGCGAGACATGCCAAGGGCAGGCGAGCCGTTCGACAAAATCGACGATAAAGAACAGGATCGTGCCGAGAATGCCGAGCAGCACGATTGCCGCGAAAACGCGCGTCGTCTCGAAATTGCCTTGCGCGGCCAGGATCACGTAGCCGAGGCCGGCCTGAGAAGCGACGAATTCGCCGGCGATTGCTCCAACGAGCGCGAGCGAAATGGCAACTTTCATCCCCGAGAACAGATGGGGTAACGCGCTCGGCGCCCGCAACCACAACAAGGTCTGCAACCTTCCACCCCGCAGCGAGCGAAACAGATCCACCGCATCCGGGTCGACCGAGCGCAGCCCCAATACGGTGTCGACGACGATCACGAAAAGGGCAATGAGAAAGGAGATGGCGACTTTGGACGCGAGGCCTGTGCCCATCCAAATGATGAATAGCGGCGCAAGCGCCACCTTCGGTACGCTATTCAAAGCGACGAGGAGCGTATAGAGCGTATTCTCGAGAAATCGTGAATAGACGATCCCGACCGCAACAAGACACCCGATCGCAAGTGCGGCGGCAAATCCCAACAAAGTGGCCGCTACGGTACGCATGGCGTTCGACATGTACCAGAGCGGCGCGTGCACCAATTCGGAGAAGATCTCGCTTGGTGCGGGCAGGAGATACTCGGGTGGCCTTGTTACCATGACGGCGACCTGCCACAGCGCAAAAAAACCGGCCACAACTAAGCCGACGTGGGAAGCGCGCATGGCGGAGGATCGATGCTCATTCACGGACATGGGTTCCCCTTAACATGCCGAAACCTTCGAAGATTTGTCGGATCCGGGCGACGCAGCGGCCGAAATCCGGCGTTTCGCGAACCGCGAGTTCGCGCGGCCGCGGCAGATCGACCGTCACGGTATCGACGACGCGACCCGGCGAGCGCGACATGACGACGATCTGATCTGACAGGAACACAGCCTCGGCAATGCTGTGCGTGACGAACAGCACTGTTTTGGCATCGTCAAGCCAAAGTCGCTGTAGCTCCAGATTCAGCTCATCCCGCGTCATGGCGTCGAGCGCCCCAAAAGGTTCATCCATCAGCAGCAGCGCAGGATTGAGCAGTAACGCTCGGCAGATCGCGACGCGCTGCCGCATACCTCCCGAAAGCTCCCACGGAAAGCGATTGGCAAAACCGTCGAGCCCGATCAGCTCAAGCAGACGCTCGGCCTTCGGCCGCCACTCCTCGAGCGGCTGCCGCCGGATTTTTGCCGGCAGGAGAATGTTTCGGAGGACAGTCAACCAATCCAGCAAAACGTCGCGTTGGAACACGATGCCCATATCGTCCGGCGGCGTCGTCACCGCGTTGCCGCCTAGAACGATGGTGCCGGCGGTCGGGCGTTCGAGGCCGGCAACGCATCGAAGTAGCGTGCTTTTGCCACAGCCGCTTGGACCCAGCACACTGACGAACTTTGCCGGGCCGACCGATAGGTTCACGTCCTTGAGTGCGACAATAACGCTACCCCGCGACGGGTATACCTTTTCCAGACCTGTGATGTTGAGGAAATCGCCTTGAGCGGAAGCAGGCGTCGTTGAGAGGCGCATGGCCAGTCCGATCGAAGAGCATCAGTCGCGGGCAATTGCCAAACTCAGCTACGCTGCTCGACGGCTCTTACAATCCAGGAGTATCGTCCGGATAAACCGTATCCGCCGCATTGAATGCGCCTAGCTGCCGCCCAAGGACTTGATCATTTTCACGTCGAGATAGTCGTTGGTGAAAAAGTCCGCTGCCTTCCAGCCGGGCTCGACCACCCTGGCCTTCTCCATCGTTGCGATCGTCGCCTTCCAATCGGCTTCGGTCTGAACGCCAATCGGCAGGCCGGGGGTCGTCTTGCTGACCAGGAACGGAGTGGAATTGTGCAGCTGCTCGCGGAGTTCGTCAGCATCGATGCGGTCGTTGCGACGCGCCGTCAGGGTTGCCTGGACGGCTTCTTCCTGATGGCCGTTCTCAATATAGGACCAGGCAGCCGCAACAGCGGTGGCGAAGTCGCGCATGGCCGGTCCCTTGTCGCGGAGCGTTGCAAGCGACGCGACGATACCGAAGCCTGGAAGGCTGAGACCGTAGTCGGCGAACAAGATGGCGCGTGACCGACGCAACCTATTTACGACCACAAGCGAGCCGACCGGCGACCCGAACATGCCGTCGGCGCCGCCGCTGGCGTAGACCGAGTTCCTGCTGTTCGGCTCGATGTTGACGAATTCGACCTGTTCGCGCCTGAGCCCACCCGCCTGCAGGAACGAGTCGAGAAATGGCCCCTCGAATGAGCCGGCGGTGTATATGATCTTCTTACCCGTGAGGTCTGCTGGTCCCTTAATCGTCGATTCGACGGGAACCATCAGCGCCACGTCGCCGGTGCGGAAGAAACCAGCGATTGATGTGATCGCCATCCCCTTCGTCCGGGCGAACACCATATTGGACAGCGCCGCCTCGCCGGCGTCGTATTGCCGGCTGCCGACGAGTTGAATTGTGGTGACCGACCCGGTCCCGGGTGTCAGCGAAACCTCAAGCCCAGCCTTCGTGTACCACCCCTTGGCGGCGGCGAGATAGAACGCCGCCTGATAGCCCGACGTGAGCCATGACAGACGTACGTTAAGCGTATGGGCCTGATCTGCCGAAAGCGACGGTGCCGCCTGGAACAGCAAGAACGATAGCGTCAAGGCGGCGACGACGCGAGATAACCGATTCGATCTATCCATGCGATGCCTCCCCGAACGCCTATTCCGAACCGCAAGTTGCAACATCCATGCCAGTCAGTGAGTCATGTGGCAAGGTTCTCCAGTAAGGTGCGTCCCTCATAAGCGTCCCGGAACCGTCCTCGGCGACGCAACTCGGGCACGAGGAAATCGATGACGTTGAGCAGATCGCGCGGCGTCGCCACCGGATGCGCGAACATGAAGCCGCCGCGGCTGCCGGTCGCCTCGAACACCTCCTCCATGTAGTCCGCAACCTGCGCCGCAGTTCCGGCCACAGTGCGGTCGTACGCGGTCGCGCTCTTGAGCCCGTGCTCAAAGAATTCTTCGCGTGTGATCTCGGTATCGGTGCCGATCTCGTTGGCGAGTTGGTGGACGAAACCCACCGGCGATGCATTGGTTGCCGTAATCTGATCGTTGAGCTCCTTGAGCGTGAAGCGCGCAGGAAGCTTCGAGAAATCGTACCCCGAGTTGTGCGCAAGATATGCGCCGACCGCCTCGCCTCGCGGCACCATGCGAAGGATATCCTCCTTGCGCGACAACGCCTCCGGCTGCGTCTCGGCGACAATCAGCGAGACGCCCCAGAGAATGCCTACCCTCGCCGGATCGCGCCCCACCGCCACCAGCGCTGCATCAAGTTCGCGGCGATGGCGCTGCCTCAGGTTCAGCGCCTGGCTCGAGGCGAACACGTGATCGGCAAAATGGGCCGACGCCTTTATGCCGCGCGATGAGGAACCGGCCTGAATCAACACCGGCCTGCCCTGCGGCGACGGCACGACATTGAGCGGTCCGCGGACCTTAAAGAATCGACCGGCATGGTCGATAGGCTTCACCTTGGCAGGGTCCGCGACCATGCCAGATTCGCGATCCCACACGAAGGCGTCTGCCGTCACGCTGCTCCATAGAGCTTTGCATACATCGATAAACTCCTCCATGCGCTCATAGCGCAAATCGTGCTCCATCAGATCGTCGAAGCCGTAATTCGCGGCGTCGGCACGGCGCGTCGAGGTGATCACGTTGAAGGCGATCCGGCCGTTGGTGACATGGTCGAGCGAGTTGAGGAGGCGCGCGGTATAGAACGGATGCATAAATGTCGACGCGTAGGTGAGGCAGAACCCCACATGATTGGTCGCGCGCGCCATCAGCGGGATCCAAGGGCTAACATCGTGGCGTGGCCATTGGATACCCCACCGGACGGCCGCTTCCTGCGAGTCACGCCAGGTACTAGGAATGCCGGTGCCGTCGCCGAAAAAGATCATGTCGATGCAACCGCGTTCGGCGATGCGCGCGACCTCCTCGTAGATCCCAACATCAGGATAGAAGCGCCCGGTCCACGAACCAGGCACCCTCCATCTCCCGTCGAGATGCGTGTAGGAGAGGTCGAATGCCAAGTGGATTTTCTGCTTCATCCGACAGCCCTGGTGGCCAGAGCGGCGACGACAACAACCCGCGCGGATCGCAGCCGCGATCACCGTTGGACATGCGTTGGCGCTGACGATCACGAATAGTGCGAAAATCAGGCGACCACAAGGCCGACAATTTGTGGTTCGCTTTTCGGTCGCGTTCAAACACGGCGACCGATTTGAAATCCATCCTCGACAAAACTGGCGAGAGGGGAAAGAGCCGGGCGACGAACAAGGGCCGAGAAAGCCGAACAGTGAATCGGCGCGCCATGATGTCGGATAAGCATACGCCAGGCCTGGAGGTCTACCGTTGGCGCTTCCGGGATAAATTGCCGACCACCAGGCAGCCGGGAAAGGGAACCATTGGAGCGGGAGATTCGTGATGATTGTACATCGGGATTTGCTTTTGATAGTAACACTGGCAGGCACCGGCAACATCAACCAGCTTGTCGGCGATTACACCATCCGACCTTGAAACCCGCGGCCGCGGATTAACCGGCGCCGGCTATCCGGACCCGCGCAACCAGTGTACGCCCCGAGGATAACGGTTTGTGAGGCAACGATAATGCGACCATCTACCGGCCAAGTTTGGTGAGCAAACGGCGGGGCAGCTGCCGCCGCTGCGCTCGTACACGTCCGGAGCGGACCATTGGGGGCCCAAATTCGAAAGATGGAGGACTGCCCCTGTTTGCACGTCGGCGGCCTGGGTTTTAGCCGACGGCCTATCCGCGGCGGCTTCGGCAAGGCGCTGACGTGATCTCAGGTTTCGATGAAGATGATGATTGCCGGATCGCTCACATACCGAGGCCGGAGGTCGCAGGAAGACTGTCCAGCGGAATGACGATGCGCTGTTGCGAGGCGCCCATAGGAGCGGTGTAGGGATGATTGAACACAGGACCACCGAAAGGCGGTTCGGCCTTGGGCGACTGTGGATTCACCCCGGTCAAAATGACGCGTGGAGGCATCCCCCCCGGGTCCATGGATTGCACGGGCACGGTCTGCATTTGCGCCGGCAATCCCGACGTGAACACCCGCTTCAGCATCGAGGTGTTATTGTCGAGCGGCTGGGTGGCGCGCCTTTGCGCGCCGACGAACCAGGCATGGCTGGGGAATGCCGAGGCAGCAGTATACAAGATCAGGTTGGGCGCCGCATAGGTGATGATGAGTTCGCACCAAACCCACGGGACGTGGTTGGGGACGCCGAACGCCACGATACCTATATAGTCGCCGTTCGCGCCAGCGCGGAACTTGATGAGGGATTGGCCGAGAGCAATCTCCCCCGGCAACACTTGGATTGCCGAGTAGGGCAGGATCTTAATGCTTTGATTGTTCCGGGCCGCGTCCGGGAGCACAATTGCCGACAGCGAACTTGCTTCTCCGGGATTAAACCGGGATGCCTCGGCGGTGATTTTGGCGGAGATCCCAGGATCAATGGTGATCAGTTCTTGCAGCGCCGAACCCAGCCACATCTGTACCCGGCTGTCAAACGGAGGAGTGTATCCGGGGTCGAGGACTCCAGCCTGTTCGGTCTTGACCGCAAGCAACTTGCCCGCAGCGTCTGTCCGCAGCCCGATAGTGAACGTCGTGAAGGACCGAAATTGTTTTTGCAGTGTCGCTCCCGGCGAATAACTGCGGCCGTCGACCGTTTGGCCGGGGTCCGGATTCGCCGTGTGCGCCATGCCATAGGTGACCTGCTTGAGCCAGGCGTCCGGTGCAAAAATGTTGACCGGGACCCCGGCAAATGGAGCCATGAGATGGCGATCGATCCAGCCGACGGTTGCGACATTGATGGAATATACGGGCATCCTCCCCCCGCAGCGTTGCCCCGTTAATGGGGACTCCCGGGTTTCGGCGGCAGCGAAATCCCGGTGTCCCCGCCGGATTGGTAACGCGACGAAGCAATTCGGTTCGATGGGATGACATTTTTTTTCCCCGAGAGCCCACGCGACCCTGAAACGCACCTGCGGGATCACCTCTGGTGCAGCCCACCAAGGCAAGGTCGGCCAGGCGGCGGCGTTCCGATTCAGCTAGTAGACAATCACCCGCTGCCGCAGCACGTCCTTTTTCATCGGCTTGATATTGCCGATGATTTGCGAAGCCGATCTCGTGGTTGCGCCTCCTTCCGGCGTCCGCTGGGTCTACGGGCTTTGCGAATCATGAGGAAGGGCCTAGCGGAAGACGATTACTGCGTTATCGGCAAGAACCGCATTGCGGGGCGCCAGACAATATGGGCGAGCGCTTTCTGATGTTTCCACATTGCTGTGGATTGCGTTCCAGAATCCGGCCTGTCGAACATAATGGCAGCCGCAGCCCCGCGCGATGGCGGGGACGCGCTCCTCACGGACGACCCGCGGCGATGTCGCATCTGCCATACGCGGCATACGTGAAGTTGCGAATGAATGCGCCGCGCCCGGACGGCTTCTCAAGCAAGCAGGAATTTGAGACGCTAAACACGATCGCGGACGCACTGGTCGCAAGTCTCGCCGAAAGCGCCCTATTTCGGTCGGCTCACGTCCGCGGGGCGACGGGAATTCTTTTTCGACGTGTCCGATGTGAGCGACTGGCGCGACGAGTGAGCGAATTTGCGACAATGCATCCAGGCTGCGCGTTCGATAGCGGTTCGCGCGAGGATCCAGACTGGCAGCGCTATTTCGAATTTCGCCGCCCGTCCCCGGCCGACCGGCAACGCAATCGAGAACCGGCGCGTTTGCTTTTGCTCGCAACGGAAGGCGATCCATTGACACAAGCGCGCGAGATCGATCACGCTGCCGGTTTCCCAACGCAAGAAGCGCGGTCGGCCTTTGTTCAGCGCGTGGCGGAGCGTGATTACCGTCTCAAGCAGCTTGTCGATGCCGGATCAATCCGCAGGCGTCTATCGAGCAAAAATCTGCCGTGTCGATCTTGCAAACCTGCAAACCATCGATGGCATCACGTTGCCACTCTACGAATTGGCGAAGGAACTCGGCGGTGCTTATGACGGATGGGGTACGCTGGTATCAGGTCAGGCAGGGGAAGGCGTGAGGCTCTGGTTAGCACAATTGTCCAGTTGGGGCCGAGGCGAGTCACTTTCATGAATGCACGCGTCGCTGCTTTTCTTGACAGTGTGAAGACCGGTAACCCTCCGGCGGTTGGGGTCCCATTACTCCAGGCCGTGTGGCACGGATTGCGCGGGGAATGGGAGGCCGCTCACCACCTTGCCCAGGACGATGCCAGCGCCGAAGGTGCGTGGGTCCATGCCTGGCTGCATCGCATCGAGGGCGATTTGGATAATGCGCGCTACTGGTATAGACGCGCGCGGCGGGAGGTGGCCGAAGGCGATCTCCGCGATGAAGGAAAGACCATTGCCGCATTTCTTCTGAAACGCTGATCAATCGCTCGGGCTCGACGGACAGGGCTTCTTCCCGGGCCTGGGCGGCGCGCGTCGGGGCATGTGGTGGAACGACGGTTCCCGCTGAGCCTGCGCGCGAACGGATTTCCAGAGGCGGTGGTGGCGGATAAGAACGGACATGATCGTCTGCCCGAGTTCAGCCTTGGCCATAGGCGGATTGTCGCGATATGACGTCATCTCGAAAATAGCTGAGCCCCTCGTTGCATCACCTTTTGCCGAGCGGATATCCATGGTTACGACCCGATCGCGGCTTCGTTGAGGGCGGCCTGGCGCTCGGCGCGCGTGAAACCGACCCGCGCCTCGATGTGTTCGGCGAGATATTCGGCGTCGCGCGCCACTCCGGAGAAGCGCCCGGAGCCCCACGTGTAAAGCCAGGGCAACCCAAGGAAGTAGATGCCGGGCACCGGGGTGACGCCGCGGACATGGGAGGGTTGTCCGCGGCCATTGAAGACCGGCAGATCGAGCCAGCTGTAGTCGGTGCGGAAACCGATGCACCAGACGACCGAAGCTACTCCGGCCGCCCGATAGTCGACCTCCTGCCGTTCGCATGGCGGCACCCACACGGGCGCGTAGCGGGCCTCCTCGGGTGCGGCGATGCCCTGCCTGACAATGAAGCCGTCGATGCTGGTCTTGATGCTCTCCGCCACCTGGTCGGCCTGATCGAGGCACTGGGCGAGATCATCATCGAGGACCAGGCGGCCGCCGCTGACATCGAGCAAGCGACCATAGAGCTCCATGCCCTCGAGCGCACGCTGGCGCAAATCGATGTCGCGGCCGCCGTCGCGGCCGGTGACGTAATGATTGGTCTTGTCGCGCACGCCTTCGCGCAGCGGATGCTCGTGCACCGGGAGATCGTAATAGCCCATGAGATGCAGCCATTCGACCACGTCCTTGCCGCGATAGCGCCTTGACACGCGGGGCGCATCGCCGACGCAAAGATGAACCTTGCGGCCGGCGAGATGGAGATCCTCGGCAATTTGACAGCCCGATTGTCCGCTGCCCACCACCAGCACCGCGCCAGGCGGAAGTCGGTCGGGATTGCGATATTCAGCGGAGTTGATCTGCACCAAGTCGGGATCGAGCCGCTCGGCGCAACGCGGGATCACTGGAATCTGGTAGCCACCCGCTGCGATCACCACCTGGTCGGCGAGGTAGCGGCCCTCGGTTGTGTCGAGCGTGAACCCATGCTGGGGATTGCTGTGCAGGCCCTTTACGGCGACGCCTTCCCGCAGTGGCGGATTGAACGACGCGATGAAGCGATCGATGTAATCGATGATGGCGTCGCGCAGCATGAAACCGTGTGGATCCGACCCCTGGTAGGGGAACCCCGGGAGCTGGCATTGCCAGTTCGGGGTCACCAGACAGAAGGAATCCCAGCGCTCGGCGCGCCATGCGTAACCGGCGCGCCTTTTTTCGAACACGATGTGATCGATGCCGCGGCGCTGGAGATGCCAGCTGATCGAGAGGCCGGCCTGTCCGGCGCCTATCACGGCCACCGAGAGGTGAGCGACCGGCGTTGGCTGTGGCGCATTCATCGGGCGTCTCCAGTCATTCGTCGAAACCGTCGACGGCGACCCGCGGGTCGGGAAGGTTGGTGAAAGTCTCGGCTGTCGCCTCGATGCGGGCGAGCTGCGCCATGGCACGGCGACAGCACATGCCGTATTTCGCCTTCACCCGCTCGCTAGCGATGCCAAGGGCGACGCGGCTGCGCTCAAGGAAATCCGCGAGCGGATAGGCGGTGCCGACCGAGAAATAGTCTTTGATCACCAGCGAAGGCGAATAGCAGGTCTCGGAGCTGCCGTCGGGCCAGCGAATGCGAAAGCGCATTTCAGGCATTGGCGATCTCGCTGAGCGCCTCGTAAGCGGGAATGTGAGCGTGCGCCGTGGTGGTCCAGTGGTGCCGCGCCGCGAGCGCAAGGCCGCGCGCAATCACGGCATCGCGAACGGAAGTTTCGAGCGCGGATGTCATCGCAGCAGCGATCGAGGCGGGATTGTCCGGATCGCACCACAGGACGTCTCCATCGCCCAGATACTCGGTGAACGGGGCAATGCGCGACGTCACCACCGGCACGCCGCTCGCCATCGCTTCCAGCACGACCAGGCCAAAACCCTCCACGATCGAGGGAAACACCAGCGCATCTGCGGCGCGGTAAAGCGCCGGCATCAAGGCCTGAGGGAGCGCGCCGGCGCGGATCACGACACCCTCCGGCAGCCCGCTCGCGGCCAATGCCGCTGCGAACTCCGCCTGGTAGGCATCGTGGTCGAGCAGCGAGGCGCCTCCCGCGATCACCAGGCAGAACGCCGGGTGTCCAGCGTGGACGATGCGGAATGCGTTGAGAATTCCGATCGTGTTCTTCCGCTTCTCGATTCCCCCGATGGCGAGAAATACGCGGACACCCGTTGGCACATTCAGGAACAATCGCAGATCCGCATCATTCGTGTCGGCCGCCTGCGAAAACCGCTCAGTATCAACGCCGTTGCCAACGAGATAGGCAATGCGTCCGAACTCGCGCGCGAGCCTGTCGCGCCACAGGCCACTCACCGCAAACAGGCGGTCGGCGGACACGATGGCCCGCGCCTGCAGAGCTGAGAGCCTCGGATCGGCGAAGGTGTCGACGTGGTGTACGGTGCGAGCAAAGCCGGCGATCAGGCCACGTTCCTTGAGCGTTGCCAGGGCGTTTCCCGAGATCCCGTCCTGGGCGTGCCAGACGTCGAAGTTGCGACGGCCGGCAGTTTCGAAGTGCCGGACAAAGTCGGCAACACGGGTTTCGACCATGGCGGTGACGTTGCGTCCCGCCGGTG
>JASHRR010001007.1 GCA_030037185.1 Xanthobacteraceae bacterium
TAGCCACCCATTCGGACGCCGAGCCGTTGATACATCGCAAGGCGCCCACCTGTTCTGTCAGTTAAGCACCTCATTTGTTTGTGTTGGAAGACAGCTTTGCCAGCTTCGCTTCCTGCGGCAAGCAGCCGTAAGATGGTCTGTCGCTTCAATCGGTCCGTCTCGCTCGGCAGAGCAATAGTGCCGAATGTTGAGTTCGATCATCGTTCGTGCGCAAGAGTTCACCTGCGCCTACGTTGCGCATCCGCAGGAAGCAATGGCGGATGTGGGAACTTTTCAGCGCTTGGTTGTCTCCGCATCGAGATGTCGAATGCAGGGAAAGTTGATCGCGATCAAACTCCGTTGCGATTCTTTCGTGCAAAGAACCAGCAGCTGAAAGGCAAAATGCTTATGCCTGAGACCGATCCTCAAGGCCCAGCCATTCGCGCCCCTGATCCATGGGGGTTCCGAAGGCTCTCGGGCGGTAGAATACACCAGTTGCTGAGCGACCAGGAACGCTCTCGACTGGCTGTCATTGCGTCCATTGTGCGATTTAACAAGGGCACCGAAATATACCGCGAAAGTGATCGCGCTGACGCAGTATTCAACATCATCAGTGGCGTCGTCAAAGCCTACACGGGCGGTCCGGACGGGAAGCAATACATTGCAGGATTCCTATTCCCCGAGGACGTGTTCGGCCTTGCACAAGAAGGTCGCTACCTAAATTCACTCAAGGCGCTGACGACGGTAACGGCATATCGCATCCCGGTCACGGCGCTGCGAGGCCGGCTCACCGCCGACGCGGCGCTGGACTTTCACATCATCTCCAAATTGTGCCACGAGCTCCGCCGCGCACAGCGCCATGCATTCTTGCTGGCGCGCAAACGCACGCTTACGAGGCTTGCCATGTTCCTTCAAATGCTTGAGCAGCTGCAAGCCGCCAAGGGCGGGGCGATCGCCGAAACATACATTCCGATGGATCGCTCTGATATCGCCGCATACATCGGTACCACGCTTGCGGCCGTGAGCCGGGCGTTCCGCACACTCACCGAGCGCGGGATCCTGCAAAGCCGGGACCGGCGACATGTGAAGGTCATCGATCGCGGTGCCTTCGAAAAGCTTGCCGGCCACGTGAGGTAAAACGTCCCTCACATCGCGGCGTCAGCTTCCGCTAACAGGCAGTCCGGGCGTTAATCGCCTTTCGCGTCGCCCGCCACGATTTGCATCCATATCGATGGTCCGGCCAAGCTGTGCCAGGCGGCCGAGCGGCTCGTGACACCGACGGGAGATGCGTGCGTCAACCGTTATGGCGCGGACGACCTTGCGTCGATCCCCGATCCTTCGGATGCGGCAAGCGGACCCGGTTCGCTTTCCCTGAGCCTGCTCGGCTGCAGTTCGCCGGTTGCCTCAAGCACCGGATAGGCGACCGAGCAGACGTGGGAATGGATTCGTTTGAGGTCGCGCAGTACGTCCAAGTGAAGCGAACTGGTTTCGATACTTTCCGGCCGCCCCTCACGCAAGCGGCGCAGATGGCTTTCTGAGGCCGCAAGCTCCGCATTGCGAAGGCCGGTCTTCTCCTCAATCAGAGTGCGGGCTATCCTCACGTCCCCGGACATGAATGCACTAAAGGCCAGCCTGAGATTGTTCACGACGCGCTGATGAAAGGCCGCCAATTCCGTCGCCCCCTCGATAGAGAACTGGTATCGGTGCTTGATCTTCCTGCCGGCGAGCTCCATCAGATTCTTGTCGATGATGTCGCCAATGTGTTCGAGGTTTATGGCGAAGGCAATGATCTCCATCGCACGGCGGCCATCCTGTTCGTCGAGGCTCTCGCGCGTCACCTTGGTGACATAGAGCTTGATCGCTTCGTGGAGACGGTCGACAGCGTTGTCCATCTTACAGATCTGGCCCACGAGCTTACGATCGTTCGTCATCAGCGCCGTCATGGCCTGCCGGAGCATCGACTCAACGATGTCGCCCATGTGAAGCGTCTCGCGGGCGGCGGCCGTCAACGCCAGCGCGGGGGTGCCGATCGCGCTCTCATCCAGATAAAGCGGGGCTGAAGGATCGAGGCTTTGAGTTCGGTCCGGCAGGACCCGGACCAACAAAGCAGCAAGCTGATCGAGGACGAGAACGAAGGCGAGGGCGAGCGCGATATTGATTGCCGAGTGAAAGTCGGCCGCCATGCGGGCCGGATCGGGATCGATCTTGACCAGGAAATCGGCGATCGGTTGAAGGAAAGGAAAGACCACCGCAACGCCGACCATCCGATTGATCATGTTGCCGGCGGGAAGCCGGCGACTCGCCGGATTGGTTGCGGTTCCGCTGTCAAGAATGGGATTGACGGCGGCGCCGAGGTTGGCGCCGAGCACCAGCGCGAGCGTCGCAATCGGCGTGATGAAATGCGAGTAGGCGAGCGACATGATCAAGAGCACTACCGCTGCGCTCGAATGCGCGGCCCAGGTCAGGAGCGCTGCCAGCGCGACGCACAGAACAGGTTCTCCCGTGATTGCGGCCAGCAGGGCTCGAACGCTCGGGGCATTCTCGGCCGGCGTCAGCGAATCGAGCAGGATGTGCAGCGCCAGCAGCATCAA
>JASHRR010001008.1 GCA_030037185.1 Xanthobacteraceae bacterium
GACATATGGGGCTGGGCCGGCACCCTGGGGGCGACGTGGGTCAACCCCTTCGGCCTGGCAGGCGACAGCATCGGCGCCCAAGGGGCCTACTGCTATGGCGCCGTCGGCTATTGCACCCAGGATTGGGGTTCAAAGTTTATTTATGGTTCCGGCAACAATGTGGGATACAGCTTTCTGGTCGATGGCATCTTCAACACCAACACGCCGGTTTATCTCACGCAAACCTGGAGTGCTACCGCCTACTACGAGCACGTCTGGACTCCGCAATGGAGGACATCCGTCTACGGCGGCCTGCTGGGAACCGATTGGGGCAGCGGGGCGATTGCTCAGGTTTGCGCCGTCCCGGGTGAGCCCGTCGGTTTTAGCGCTGGCACTAATTCGATGTTCTCGAACACGAACAGCGAGGGCTTCCCGACGAATCAACCTAGCGGCACTTCACAGATAAACAATTTCAAAGGAAATGTGTCAAACTGCAATCCCAACTCCAGTTGGACGCAGCTGGGCACCCGGACCATGTGGAACCCGGTGCCGGATATCGACATCGGTTTCGACCTGTCGTGGATTCATCTCAATACAGCTTTTGCCGGTACGGCCGTTCTCAATGGGCTTGGTACGGTGTTCCAGCCGAACGCCATAGGTCGGGGGAGCGGTCTCTACACCATCGATAACCAGGATGTTTACAGCGTGATGTTCCGTCTCCAGCGCAACTTCCTGTACTGATCCAGCAGTCCCAAACGCGATGACAGACCCCTGGCAGAGACGCCGGGGGTCTTTTCGTCTGTGGGGCCTGGCGGCGAGCCGGGCTCATTATTTATCAATACCTTGCGGGCCAATTGCCGGGGCGCCTCATCCGTCTCGGAGTGTTGACCATATGGCTTCCTGGCAATAACCCACACGGTTATTGTGTAGAGCCAACGCGACGGAAAAATCAGTGAGCAATTCTTGTGCAAGGCCAACGCGGCTGCGATCGTTGCCGCAATCCGATTGGGCTACACTCGCGGGAACGGGAAGGAGCGCAACCGGAGGAAAATCAATGCGTGAGCATGCCATCGGCCGTCGTGCGTTGTTGACAGGCAAGGCGCTGGGGCAGCGGTTGCAGGCGCACGCGATGCAACCCCAGCCAGGCTCAAGACGTCGCTGCCGAATGCGACCGGCAGCCATCTCGCCAAGGTCGAAGCGCGAGTGAACAGTGCGCCGCCGGATTGGGGGGTGCAAACCGGCTCTTGACCTGGAACGCCGTGCAGTCGAAGTAACGCATATGCTGAATTTGGCCTCTGACGCCTCCAACAACGAAATCGATCCGCTAACCCGGCTTGCGATCAGGCATGGCACCGACAAATGGGGGCAGCACTTCTATACACCGGTGTACCACAACCTTTTTGCCCACATGCGGGACAAGCCCGTACGATTGCTCGAAATCGGCGTCGGTGGCTACGGTTTCAGCAAGGTTGGCGGCGCATCGCTTGCAATGTGGGCCGATTACTTTCCAAACGGACACATCCTGGGGGTCGACGTTTTCGCGAAGAAATTGGAACTCGGCCCGCGAGTTCAGGTGTACCAAGGCTCGCAAGATGATCCGGTCTTTCTCTCGAACATCTCAAAAGAACATGGCCCGTTCGACATCGTCATCGACGACGGCAGTCACTTTCCAAATCACGTCGTGGCGAGCTTCAGCATTCTCTTCCCGCTGCTGGCTGACTGCGGGCTATATGTGATCGAAGATGTGCAGACCTGCTTTTTACCCCAATTTGGAGGTTCCGCCTTAGATGGCGGCGCGACTATGTATCTCGCCAAGACCATCCTGGAGCATCTCAATCACGCCGAGATCAAGATCGTTCATCCGAAGCGACAGGTGGCCGACTTCGTGAAGTGCATTCGGTCATTTCGCGCCTATCACAATATTTTTGTAATTGAGAAGGGTGACAACACCGAGCCGTCGAACTTTGATTACCGGCTCGACAACGTTCACGCAGCACACGCACTGCGCACGATTAAACATGAACTGAAACAATCACCGACTGCCGAGGGTTATGCCAATCTCATCGATCTCTACCTGTGTGCGCATAGTTTGCCCGAGGCGTGGGCGGTGGTGAATGAGGCACTGGAAAAGTGGCCGCACCACTCGGGGGTTCTCTACGCGGCGTACAACGTCGCTGTACAAAGCGGTGACGTGCAGCACAAGCACGATTTTCTGCGCCGACTAGTGGCGCTCGACGCGGACAATGCCGAGCTGCGATCATTGCTCCGAAAGTCCGAGGCGGAAACGGTATCCGCGGCGCCCAATTCGTAAAGACATCGCGGTGGTGAATTTTCACTGTGGGCCAGTACGCTGCGCGCAACGTGATCGGGGATTCCTGAACGGACCGTGAGGCGTCAGAAAAAAACTGCTTGTCAGCAGGAGGTCGTCGTGAGCGTGCGCGCTGTTCAACCGGCGAGCCATATTGGCAAGGGCCTGCGGCAAGCCGATAGAGCCCGACTCGCTTAGGCGGAGATGGTGGAACCCGCGGCAGGGCGAGCCCTCGGCGAAGCAGCGCAAGCGTACCACGCCGCCGCGGCGCAATGATCCAACATAACCAGAGAACCTAGCATCGCAGGGTCGGTTTATCGCCGCAAAGCCGCTCGGCGATTCGACACACGGCATATGACTAGCCATGCTGTCCGTGCCGCGCCGACCGGGAGGAATGACCTCCCGCCAATTGCCGATCAGCGCTGCGTCGACCACCAGCCAGTCGCGTGCGACCGCTCGCGCGCGCCGCGA
>JASHRR010001009.1 GCA_030037185.1 Xanthobacteraceae bacterium
CTGGTGTGCACTTTCGATCTCGAAGATTGCCTCCGGCTTTAACAGCATGCGTTTGGCCGGATCGCGGTAGTGAACGGAGAGCGCCGCTGCGGTCTGCCAGGCGCGCAGCGGCAAGAATGCCGCCCACAGCGCTTCCATTGAAAAATCCGGCCGGGCTTCGTCCACGATGCAGCCCATTGCCTCGAACGTCTTGAGCGCCGATTTGCAGAGCTCGAGCACGCCTGCCTCGTAGGGTATGTAGCCCCCGTAGTCGCCCGTCCACGCGATCCGCGTGCCTTTGAAATCACGCTCCAGCGGCCCGCGAAATCTCCCACCGTCGCCCGCGATCGACAACGGCGCGCGGGCGTCGTAGCCCGCTTGCACCGACAGCATCAAAGCGAGATCGGGCACGTTGCGGGCCATGGGGCCGATGACGCCCATGGCGGGCATGAATGCGTCGCGCCCGTCCACCGGCACCCGGCCGATACTGGTGCGAAAGCCGAAAACGTTGTTCCAGCGCGCCGGATTGCGCAGGCTGCCAGCATAGTCGGTGCCGTCCGCCAGCGGCAGCATGCGCAGTGCCAGAGCCACCGCCGCGCCGCCGCTGGAGCCGCCCGCCGAGCGCGATTGGTCATAGGCGTTGCGGGTGATTCCATAGACCGGATTGAAGGTGTTGGAGCCAAGGCCGAATTCCGGTGTATTGGTCTTGCCGATGAAGATCGCTCCGGCCTCGCGCACACGCGCCACCATGGCGCTGTCGGCGGCCGGTATGTTGTCCTTCAGGATCGGCGAGCCCATCGTCGTGCGGATACCCTTGACGGGCGTCAGATCCTTCACCGCACAAGGAAATCCGTGCAGCGGCCCGGCCTCTTCACCGCCCGCAAGCGCGCTATCCTTTTCCCGCGCCTGAGCCAGGAGATCGGAGCGCTCCTGCAGCGCCACGATGGCATTCACCTTGGGATTGAGCTTGTCGATGTGGTCGAGGTAGGCCGCCATCACTTCGGCGCAAGAGACTTGCCTGGTGGCGATCGCAGCCCCGAGCTCACGCGCATCCATCATCACGACATCGGACGGCATTTTGACATCCTGGCGAGTTCCGATCATAACCGCGACCCACCTCGAGATCGTGGGCAGGTGAGTGGCCGGCCCGGCTCGCCGGCCCTTCGGGCGCGTCCTCGCGCAAGAAAATGATCGAGCGGCGAGTGCCGGCGGGTCAGAGCCGTGAAATTTCCGGGTTGCGTGCCTTAAGCCTGTTTTAAGCCCGCGCCAGCTCCGCCGCCTCGCGCCTGGTGCGCTCGGCTACGGCGCGCTCGATTGCATCGGCGAGATATTCCGGCGCCTGCGCGCCGGACACCGCGAACATGCCGCCCAGGATGAAACAGGGGACTCCATCGATGCCGGCTGTTCTCGCCTGCTCCGCTGCAGCGGAGATGGTCTCGACATCCTCGTCGCCGGCGAGCCGCTGCCGCACGCGCTCAGCGTCCATGCCGCAATTCTTCGCCTCCCCGACCAGCACCTCGCGATCCGAGAGGTCGGCGCCTTCGGTGAAATAGAGTTCCATGAGGCGCTGCTTCATGCGCGCAGGATCGCCGCCCTCGCCCGACCAGTGGATTAGCCGGTGGCAGTCGAGCGTATTGGGCTGCCGCGCGATGGCCTCGAGATTGCAGGCAAGCCCCTCCTCGCGGGCCGCCATCACAACGCGCCCGGCGTTCGCCTTGTACCGGTCAACCGAGCCGAATTTGGTAGTGAGATACTCTTCCCGACTGATGCCCGCGCGCGGCACCCAGGGGTTCAGAAAATAAGGCCGGTATCGCACCGTTGCGGAAATTTCCGGCTTAAGGGCGATCGCCTTTTCGAGTCGGCGCTTGCCAATGAAGCACCATGGGCAAACCACGTCGGATACGACGTCGATTTGCAGTTCGGTGGCGCCGGCGATAACGGGTGAGGTCATGGGGCTCTCCTCGGTTTCGGGGGGAAAATAGGACGACGAGGAGGAAAGGGGAACACGTTTCGGTTGCCGCTTTGGTTTAACAACTTCCTTCACTCGCCCCGTTCGCCTTGTTCTCGCCCCATCAGAGTCTCCGGCGGCTGTCGCCTTTAGGCGACAGAGGGATGCCGGGCGGCATGTCAATAGGCCGTGAATTGCTGACAGGCTTATAGTATGCGGCAGTCGGAAGCGCGATACGCACAGAACGCCGCAGCACCATTCTCGCTCAAGTACCACGGCGTGGTGCCCCAAGTACCTTGCGTGCCGGTGGATCCGCGGCTGAAGGAATTGCTGGATTACCGCCGAACGTAAAAAGATTCACGCGATCGCGGTCATGCCGGCTGCTCGTTGAGAGCGATCCGACGCGGTGTGTTGTCGGGATCGTCAACCGGTTCAAAGGCCGCACCAGCCGAATGGCGCGCCAGCAATTCCCGCCAATCGTTGGCGATTGCCGACGCCGCAGCTGCTTCGGCCGCCCGCGCCATCTCGCAAGCCACCATCAGACGCTCGATCGAAGCGCAAAAAGGCTCCTGAAAGCCGATGCTCTCCTGCAAATACGGGCTGAGCCGAACCGTGCGCATAAAACGACGTGGCGGCAGCCGCAAGAGAAGGCCGTCGTGGAAGAACAATTGCCGCCCGCCGAACTCTTGCCGGATGGCTGACTTCAGCTCGAAGCTACCAGTAATGCGCAAAATGCCTGCAAGCATGCCTCCAGTGAGCGCGGGCAGCAAAACCTGGGCAACACCGCGCCGCGGAACCTCATCCGAGCGAGCGTTCGGCCGATTTCAGTCAAGCCTACTCGGCTGCCGCTCTCGCGGACTCGGACACCCGGGCGAGCAGCGATTGCGGTGAATCGGTCGATTTGAGCGAGGCGAGGGTCACCATCGCCTCCACGTAGCGACCGCCCTCACGTTCGCGCATCGCCTGACGTAGCGTGCTAGCAATCCGGCGGGCGATCACGTGGCACTGGTGCAACGCTGAGGCAGTCATCGCCACTGTGATTGCGCCATCGGCGGTCTGGCAGGCGATGTCCGCGGCGCCGATGAGCCGGCTGACGAGCCGCGCCGCATCGACCTGCGCGCGCCGTGGCAGATCGGCCGGCAGGTCGAAACGGGCAATCGACATCGGCGCGCTGCGCTCGCGGGAATCCGCAATCGCCAGCTTCAGACTTTGCGCGAACGCCGCGACCGTGAGCAGACCGGTCTGCGGGTCGATCCTGCCGCAGGCGTCGAGCGAGGCCATATGGCGGCGAAGTCGCGCCGCAAAGGCGTGCACGCGCACCAGCGGCATCATGTGGGCGGTGATATCGGCGGCGGCGCCCTTCACCTGCTCCATGCCGGCAAGCCGAGCGCGGTCGATGGAGGCCGGCAGTTCCGGCACGACCCCGACCGGCAGATCGAGGAAACGGCAGTCCTCGCTGAGCGCGGTGAGGAAAGCTTCCACGATCGACGGGCCGAAACCTTCGCCAATGATGATGCCGTCAACGTCGCGCATGTTGAGATAGCGCGCTGCGGTCTCAACGCTGAGCGCGCCGAGAAAGCCGACGCGCTCGCCAACGGCGGCGGCGAGCGCCGGATAGTGGCGGCCGCGCCCCGCCACCAGCACAGTCGCCTCCTCGAGCGGATCGGCGTCCGGCAGCAGCGGCGCGTCGGCGCCATTGCGGCGCAGCGAGTCGATCCGCCGCAGCACCCTCCCGTGCAATGCACGCACGCGCAGCGCCGCCGCAAGGCGGGCAATGATCTGTTCGTTGGGGGCGTTGGCGTCGATCGGCAGCCCCTCCAGGGCAGTGGCGCGGCAATCATTGACTCGCACCATGACCGGCGCGAACGGCGCCGGCATGGCGTCGATGGCCGCCATTAACGCGTCGGCAAGAAGCGGCGCCGGCGCTGGGTCTGCATCGGCAAACAGAACGGCTACCGGCTGGATCCGCGAAAGGGCGCCCACCGCGTCCGCGAGCGAGCTTTCGACCACCGGACATGCGCCGGCCCCCGCCAGCGCGACCGCGAGCCTGCGGTCGGGGCGGTCTGAGATGATGAGGATGGGGCCCGCCAGCGACATCTTAGTCAAGCTAACGTACGGGACGCCTGTTAACGTCTCGTCAATATGATGTTCACCTTCGAGGCACCCCGGCCCGGCGTCGGGCGTTTTGCGGTGTTGACAAATTTGATTTAGTGCCGATTTTGCATAGTCCTTTGATAACTTTATGTAGGATTGATGGCGCTCTTTTCCGGGCGTTTTAATTTTCTCGGAGAATTGGCGGGAGTTCCTCCGCCGCCGGGAAGGAGCGATATGAGGTGCGCAGAGGGCGGATTGTGGTGCGCGCGGACCTTCTTCCTGCCTCCGATCTCTCCGCCTCGATGGCTACTCTCTTCGGCCGGCGGTTTCTCTTCGCTGACCGCCTGGCCGCATGCTGACAGGAACTTGCTGGGGTTCTTATTTGGTTATGGCTCTATGGCGTCCTAACCCATGTTTCCAATAGAAGGCGGTTACAAGCTCGCTGAGAACGAATCGATCGGTCACGAGTTTGCTTGCTTACCATCCCTTCGCATGCCCTGTTTGAATGGAGAAAAACGGATGACAACGCGACGCCCGCTGGTTGCCGGCAACTGGAAGATGAACGGCCTGCTGGCGTCGCTCGACGACTTTTGCAAGATCGTAGCCGGCGCGAAGAGGCTCCGCGAAAAGGTCGACTTCATCGTATGCCCGCCGGCGACCCTGATCTTCCGGTTCGTCCGGAGCTGTGACGGCGGCGGCGTCGAGGTCGGCGGCCAGGATTGCCACGCGGCGCCGAGCGGCGCCTTCACGGGCGATATCTCGGCCGAAATGCTGGGCGATCTCGGCGCCCGCGCGGTGATCGTCGGCCATTCCGAGCGCCGTCTCTTCCACCACGAAAGCGATGCCGACGTGTGGCGCAAAACCCGGGCGTGCTGGCGCGCCGGGCTCCTCGCCATCGTATGCATCGGCGAGAGCCGCG
>JASHRR010001010.1 GCA_030037185.1 Xanthobacteraceae bacterium
CGTCATGGCGCAGACGGTAAGCATCGAGCGGTGCATGCCTGGAGAAAGAGGCGCGGCGGCGGTCACGGCGTTTCTCAAGCCTATCGTGTCGCCATCTTCTCCTCCGCAAGCGAGTCTGACGGTGCGAACACAGAGGCGATCAACTTGCGGAACGATCGGCTTCGACCGGTATCGATCTTCACCGACACGCTCATTCCAGAGCGCAGGTCCTTGGTGTTCTGCTCGGGATCGAATGCGATCCGCACCGGAACACGTTGCACCACTTTCACCCAGTTGCCGGAGGCATTCTGCGGCGGCAGAATGGCGAATTGCGCACCGGTGCCAGGGCTGACCGAGCTGACCGTGCCGCGGAAGGTGTGGCCCGGAAAGGTATCAACGTCGATTGCGACCTTCTGGCCGACACGCAGATAGGTGATGTCGGTTTCTTTCGGATTGGCGTCGACCCAGGGGGCAGCGTCGTCGATCACGCCGAACACCGGCGTGCCAGCCATAACGAAGCGGCCGAGTTGGATGTTGTCGACCTGGGTCGCAGTCCCGGAGATCGGCGCGCGCAAGACGGTGTGGTTGAAATCGCGTTCGGCCTGTTCGACTGCAGCCTTAGCCTGCCGGTATGCCGGAAAATCCTCGAGAGGCAAATCCGGATCGCCGAGCAATTGATTGAGGGTCGAAGCTTTCTGCTGCAGGGCGAATTGCGCCATCAGCTGGGCGGTAACGGTCGCCGAGGCGGAATTATCGAGATCGAGCTGCGATCCCGTACTCTTGGCGAGCAGGGCTGCCTTGCGCTCGACATCGCGCTGCTTCAGCTCGACATTCTTCTCGGAGAGCGCAGCCAGGGTGGCGAGCGATTTCACATTGGCTTTGAGATTGGCAAGATCAACGCGCACGCTGGCGAGCTTGGCCTGCGCCTGGGCCAGCGCGAGCTTGAAGGGCTCAGCGTCGATCTCAAAGAGAACCTCTCCCGGTGCAACGTGCTGACCTTCGCGCACCACGATGCGGCTGACCTTGCCGGAGATGTCCGGGGTGATGAGAACCTTCTGGGCGCCCACATAAGCGTTATCGGTCGAAATATAGCGGCCGCCCGACAGATAGAATCCGAGGCCGGCCACCACAGCGATCGCCGGCACGACAATCAGCAGGATCATTCGCAGACGCCCGCGCATGATATTCTTCAAACCTGCGGGTTTTGCGATCGCGGGCTCGACGGCCGCGTCCGGAAATTTGAGAAGCTTGTCAGCCATACCGTTTCTCTCTCGCGGTTTCGTTCGTTCGGTTCGCAATGGCGCCGCGCAGATTGGTCTTGAGGATGAGGAGATGGGCAAGAAGCTGTTCAACGGCGGCGGGCTCGACGCCGGCCAGCACGGTCGCCATGATGTCTTGGCCGAGCCGTGCCAGTCCCGCCAGCACGGGCCGGGCGGCAGGGGTCAGATAAAGCCGTTTGGCGCGCCGATCTTGCGGGTCCGACCGACGCTCGATGAGCCCGCCATCGCATAGACGGTCAATCAGCCGGGTGAGGGTGATGGGCTGTAAGTCGAGCGTATCGGCGAGTTCGCACTGCTTTAGGCCCTCGGTATGCTCGACGCGAGCCAGCACCGCCCATTGGGCCCGCGTCGTTTCGAGATCGCGCGCCCGCTGGTCCGCATAGGTCTTAAGCAGGCGGGCTACGTCAATGATATTGAATGCTATTTCTCGTTCTAGCGACATTGTGGGCATCGGTTATGTCAAGTATGCCACGTATAATATAAGCTAGCTTATTTATATGGCGAAAAATTGGCCCGTTCTCGCCGTCAATCGCGGCGCGGCCGATGCCAGTCGATCGGCCAGCGACACGCATTGTGTCCACCTTCGGTGCGAACTGCTTTAGCCGGACGAGGGTTTTGTCAGGCGCGCAGCGCTCCGGACGGATGCGCGATTGGGCAAACCTCGGCGGTTCCGCCCCGCCGCCAAGCGGTAATCCGAGAAGGACTTGCCCGCGAGCCGGGGCACGCGATTTGAGCCCTGTTCTCAGGGTCGAAGCCGGCCTTCGCGGACCTCCAGTAGCCCAACCGCAACGCGGGTGTCTTACCCACATTCCCCTGCGCCCGCAGGGCTGATCGACAGCCGGTCTTTCGGGCAAACCGGCCCGTGACGCCGCGAGCCGATTCGGGCAGATTTGCAGTCCCGCCGCCGGTTCGGCATGCGCCTTCACACAAGGAAGCCATCATGGACAAAGTTAGGTTTGACAAGGGTCTTGAGGTCCGCACCGCTGTGCTCGGCAAGGATTATGTCGAGGCGTCAATGAAGAGCGCCGACGATTTCAATCGCCCCTTTCAGGAGCTCGTCACCGAGTATTGCTGGGGCGCCGCGTGGGGCAGCGAGGGTCTTTCGCGCAAGACTCGCAGCATGCTCAACATCGCGATGATCAGCATCCTCAACCGGCCGCATGAATTAAAGCTCCATGTCAAAGGCGCGCTGCGCAACGGCGTCACCAAGGAGGAGATCCGCGAAGTGTTGGTTCAGGTTGCGATCTATGCCGGCGTTCCGTGCGGCGTCGATGCATTCCGCATCGCCCGCGAGGCGTTCAAAGAGGTGGAGGCGCCTTGAGGAACCGGCTTGGCCGGAACTCCTCCCTTCAGCCGGCCGCAAGGGTGCATCGCGGCCGAGCCTCATTAGGGCCGGGCGACCGTTGGGGTCGTCCCCGTTGCGGACACCGTGCGCAAACCGCCCGCAAGGGGTCCTCGACCCCATGGCACCGCGCAAAAAGTGCATCCAACATCCGCCTTCTGCAAAAACGGTAATATCGGAGGAGCGCCGCCAACAGCCCTTCCCTTGGAACGCTGTGAGGCGTACGCTCGCTGGCAATCGGCAAAATAGAATCGCTCGCTCATAATCGTTCACAAACTTGTGGTTCGGCACGAGGCGAATGCGCGGGTTAGCCACCGTCGCCCATGCTTGCTTTGAGAGCCGCTTTGGTACCTGTCAAATGAAGCGCTCGCCCCTCCCGCATTGCGGAGCAGGGGGCGATCGTTGCGAGGAGGAGAGAACCACCATGACAGACGTGCGATGCCAATTATTGGCTAGCGTTGCCAGTGTTGTCCTGATCGGAGCCGCGACCACCGCTTCGGCCGACCAGCTGCTGACCGGCTCGATCACTTCGGCTTCCGGCCAGAAGCTCGAAGGTGTGCAGGTCTCCGCCAAGAAGGAAGGCTCGACCATCACGACGAGCGTTTATGCGGACGTGAACGGCGAGTACTTTTTCCCCGCCATGGCGGACGGCAAGTACCGCGTGTGGGCGCAGGCACTGGGTTTTGAGACTGCTAAGGGCGAGGTCGAGCTGAGCGCCACCAAGCACGCGGACTTCAAGCTCACCGCGATTACCGATCCGGAGCAGAAGATCAAGCAGATGCCGTCGGAGATGCTGGCTGCGGCATTACCTGACGAGACCGAGGCCGATGCGCAGATGAAGCGCATCTTCCACAATCAGTGCACCGGTTGTCACACGCCGGGCTATCCGCTCCAGTTCAAGTTCGACGAGGCGGGTTGGAACAAGATCATCAACCTGATGAAGGTCGTCGCCAACACTGGCGCCTATCCGGGCCCGAATTCGAAGGCCAACGGCATCATCGAATTCAACCGCAAGGACCTCGCCGCCTATCTGGCCCGCGCCCGCGGCCCCGGCGAAACCTCGATGAAGTTCAAGGAACGGCCACGCCCGACCGGCGAAGCGGCCCGCGTCGTGTGGCAGACCTATGACCTCCCGCTCAACCCCGACACCGGTGCGGGCGTGCTCGGCGCCAAGTATCCGGTCAACGACGGCTACGACTGGAATCTCGGCACCCCGTCCAAGCTCGGCCAGTTGCCTCATGACGGCGCCATGGGCTTCGACGGCAACCTCTACTACACGGTCAACAACCCGAACCCGGGCGTCACCGTCGGCAAGGTCGACACCAGGACGGGCGAAGTGAAGTACATCAAGGTCGACCGCAAGGATGGCAGATACGCCGCCACTGCCCATGGCCTCACCCGCGACGGCAATGGCAACCTGTGGTTTGACGTCGATCCGGGCCGGCGCAGCCTTGGCAAGCTTGATGTTGCGACCGAGAAGGTCAGCGTCTACGAGACGCCGGCTCCGATGTCGCCGCTCGGCGGCGCGGTGACCCTCGACGTCGACGGCAAGGGCCACATCTGGGCTTCGGCGCCCGACGGCGTCGTTGCGTTCGATCCGGCGACGGAGAAGTTCACCGACTTCAAGTCGATCCTGCCGTACAAGAACTCCAAGGGCACCAACAGCACCTACGGTGCCGCGGGCGACCGCGACGGCAACGGCTGGTGGGCCCAGATGGCGTTCGACACCATCGGCAAGGCTGACATGACTACCGGTAAGACGACGGAAATCTCTCTGCCGTCGCTAAAGGATGAAATGGCGCGGCTGCCGGAAGCCAAGCGGGCCTTCTATGAGAACTTCGCCGACCGCACCAACGGCAATCCCCTGCCGTGGGCGCAGGGCCCGCGCCGTATGGGCACGGACAAGAATGCCGACGTGCTGTGGGTCGGAAATTCATGGGGCGCCTCGCTTGCCCGCATCGACACCAAGACCGGGCAGACCTCGATCATTCCGTTCCCGGATCCGGCCTATCAGCCCTATCACATCGCGGTCGACCAGAACCACAACGTGTGGGGCAACCTGTGGACCGCCGACCGGCTGGCGAAGTATGACCCGAGCAAGGGCCAATGGACCCTGTTCGACCTGCCGGTGCGCGGCACCGAAATCCGCCACATCTCGCTGCTTGAGAAGGACGGCGTGACGAAGGTGATCGTGCCGGTCTATCGCGACAGCATGATGGGCGTGATGACGCTGCGCAGCGACGCCGACATCGCCAAGCTCAAGGCGGCGGCGAACTAGGCAGCGCCGGTAGCCTTGGGTGAGAAGACGAGGCCCGGGCCCCGGCGACGGGGCTCGGTTGGCCGACATGGATACCACCTTGCGTCGAAAACCAAGGGGTTTTCCGGTGACAGGCCTTCCCTTGCGGCCGGCGGTGGCTTACTCTGGCCTACCCGGGCGTAGGAAAGCCGCCCCGGCGGTACAAAAAAGCAATAAAAACAATTAGCAGCGCCTGACCACCTTTCAGCGTGTGTTGATACTGCAAGCGAATCGCCCTGGCGCCCTGACGCCACCGGGCGAGCGAACCAAGGAGGGAAACACTATGACCCATGTGCGCGGTCAATTACTGGCTGGCGTCGCCGGTCTTGTCCTGGTCGGAAGCATGAGCGCGGCCTCGGCCGACCAGTTGCTGACGGGCTCGATCACGTCTGCTTCCGGCCAGAAACTCGAAGGCGTGCTGGTTTCAGCCAAGCACGAAGGCTCGACCATCACGACCAGCGTCTACACAGATCAAAACGGCGACTATTTCTTCCCCGCGATGGCCGACGGCAAGTACCAGGTGTGGGCGCAAACGCTCGGCTTTAACACTGCCAGGGGCACGGTCGATCTTGCCGCCACCAAGCACCAGGACTTCCAGCTGGCGGCGATTACCGATCCGGAAGAGCGCATTCGCCAGATGCCGCCCGAGATGCTGGCCGCGGCCCTGCCGGAGGACACCGAGGCCGACGCCAATATCAAGCGCATCTTCCATAACCAGTGCACGGGCTGCCACACGCCGGGCTATCCGCTCCAGTTCAAGTTCGACGAGGCCGGATGGAACAAAGTCATCAATCTGATGAAGTTCATCCCCAATTATCCGAGTTCCGACCGCAAGCCGAACGGCATCATCGACTTCAACCAGAAGCAACTTGCGGCCTATCTTGCCCGCGCACGCGGACCGGGCGAAAGCTCAATGAAGTTCAAGGAGCGTCCGCGCCCGACCGGTGAAGCGGCGCGTGTCGTATGGAAGACCTACGAGGTCCCGCTCAACCCCGATAGCGGGATTGCCACGCATGGGGTCAAGTACAACCCCAATGACGGTTCCGATTGGAGCCTCGGCGTTACCTCCAGGATCGGCCAGCTGCCCCATGACGGCGGCATGGA
>JASHRR010001011.1 GCA_030037185.1 Xanthobacteraceae bacterium
ACACCACGGCGTTCTATCCTCCGAATCCTATGGGACATGGTTGGCTAAGCGCCATCCTGGATCAGACAAACGAACAGTCGCCGGGACGCGTGGTCCCGCTTTCGCCGAAACCCTGCCGCCAGCGAATAAACCCGCTAAGAGCGGCGATCCTCTGGTGGAATCCAAACCCGATTCCTTTAGGCTGGGTCCGCTTTGCCTATCGGTAAATTCCAAGGCATGCCCGATCGGGGGCGACGAACGAGGCCGCTGACGTCAAGCCTGCGCGACCATGCCGCGGCTGTCGACCGGTTCCGCAAATCCATCGTTGTGGTTGCATGCTGTGGCATGGGGGGCAGGATATGCCATTAGCGCACCATTTTCCACCGTGCGAGGCCGATCCAGGCCGATGCGAGCTTGCTTTCTCGCTCTCTGCTCTCAGTCCCTTTCTTTTGTTCGACCGCGCCGCAGGCTTTCTTCTTTCTTCCATGTCCCGACCACAGATCTCCTACGCCGCCGCGCGCAGGGGGGCAGTCAAGGGCCGGCCGGCACTCTGCCAGTTAGGCACCTCCGGCGCTTCCAGGCCGTCGCCCTAGCGGCCCCCAGCACGGTGGGACCATCGGTCGGTCGGGGGGCCAAGCAGGCGGCATCAGTGCCAAGGAGTTCAACCCGGCAAAACCGGTGGTTTTTGATCAATTTCACGCCGTTGGTGACACGCCGACAGCGTCGGCCGGATGCGACGACTTGCGAATGTTTGCTGGTGAGTGAGCTGACGCGCGGCACGGCCGAAGCGAACAAGTCCGACCCTGAGCGGTCTATTCAGGATGCCGCGGAGAAGCGATCGGCGCCGATCTGGAGCGCCTGGTCGAGGCAGCCGTTGTAGCGCGCCAAAAAGTCCGCCTCAGCGGGGTCACCGGGCTTGGCCTCTGCCTGTACCTTGCGGAATCGCTCCCGCCATGACGCGAAGCGGCCCGGCCCGACGTGGCACGGTTCTAGAACGAGCAGAACGCTCAGTGCCGCTATGAAATCGGCCTCGTGGCATGGGTGCTCGAGCATGTAGTCATGGGCGACGCCTTCGTCGACGACGTTCGCCAAGCGGTCGGCCACCTCCTGCACATAGCGAGCGGCCTCCGGCTCACCGAATAGAGCCGGCTCGCGATAGCCGAACGTCCGTTCAAACGGATGGAAGCCTTGCAAGTCCTTGGCAAAGAGCGCCCCGCTCAGGCGGGCATTGGGCGGTGCGTCGCGGTCGGCCAGCTCTTCGCCTTTTCCCGCGAGAACATGTGCGAGGATGCAACCAGCCTCCGGTGGCACGGCCGCGAAGCCCTTCTCGTGCAGCGCCAGTACCTCGCGCAGCGGCGGCCAGTGCTCGCCCTCCTCGTTGAACCAGTAACTGGCCGACAGCTGGAGCATGAGCCCGATGCCCGCCCCGAGCCGGGCAACCGTCGTCCTGTTCGTTGGCTCCTTGCCCAGGGCGATTACGTCGTCATAGATGCCCGCGATCACCTCGCACAAGTCATCCTGAGCAGAGTCATTTTGCATGATGCCGTGCCCCCACGCTCCCATCGGATACACCCCATGCGATCAGCCCAGAACCAGCGCGCCCAACTGATGCACCGGGCCCTTGAGCGCTTCCTCGAATGATATAATTTCAGCCGAACCAGAAAAAACAGAGGAATCAAATGCCGCGTGGCGGATACCGTCCAGGTTCTGGGGCAAGCCCGGGATATTGAACCGACGCACGATCGAAGAGGCCGAGCGCACAGGGCCGATCGGCGAAGTTTGATGTTCTCTTCGAGCAGCTCGACGACGCCATTCGAGATCCCTGATACGCTGCTTGCGGCGAGCGCGCCACTGCGCCTGCTTCTCTGCGTTGGAAAGAGCCATGGGGGCCTCTTCATGTTACGTAACCCCCCCATGGAGCGAGTTACGTATCAAGAGGCTGAATGCTTTCTCCACTCCCCGCACCGGGCGCTCCGGATGCCATGCATGTCAACCCGATCCGGCCCGTCGGGGCCGAAACGGAGCGCCCGCGCGGCGTTATTCAAACTTATTCGAAATGTCTCTCTCGGGTTTAAATCCCAGAAAACTGCGTGTTCGGAACAGGAAATATCGAAAACCAACAATTCAATCAAAGCAGCCCGTCGCTGGGACGAACGCCGCAGACGTGCCCCGACCGCCGCGCCTCATGAGCGGCTCTACCACAACTGTAACCTTTAAACCAAATAGCAATACTTTTTCGGCCCCAACGTGGGGGAGGACACAGCCCCAACGTGGGGGCCGAAAACGGGCTTTCAGCGAAAATTCTTCAATGATTTTGCGCCCGGCTTTCCTTTCCATTTGGACACAGCGGGGCCACAGACAGGGGGGACACGGTAGAGAGGGCAGAGGGCGGCAAGGCCGCCGATATTGATGCTCTTCTTCGATGTCAGCCAGTAGTGGTAGCTCCACGAGCGGCCGTGCCCTTGCAATGCGAAGACCTTGGCTCCGGTAATCACGCGGATGGCGACGGCTTGTACCTTCAGGTCTTTGCAGTGAGCTTGCCAACGAGCTTCGTCGTGGGTTCAATTCCTCCCCTGTCCGCCAGCACCCCGGCGAGAAAGTGTCCGCCGGAACCCTTGGTTTTACCCATGGTCGGGCGGGCGCTATGGGTAGAATTTAATGGAACCCGGCGGACCAGGAAAGCCAGAAAATGCAGGCTTTTCTGGGGTTTGGTAGAGCCCGGCGGAACTCGGTGGAGTACCCGGTACGGAGACGGAGTCCGCCAAGGTAGATTGAAATGATTGGCCTATTTTCGGCGTTTCGATTTGCGTCTACGCTACGCGTGCACGAGAGGAGATCGGGCCGCCGTTTCGGAAAAGCGTAACTCAACGCCCACGGGCGCGCCGTGGAGCGCCAAAACCGTTCTGCGGTGCGCGGTCGGCTATCGCCCCAGCGCTGCAGGCCTGCGCGCACACCCCCGCGGGTTCTGCGGCCGGGCGCCATCGACGGTCGTTCGCCGCGTTCCTAGAGTCCGCCAAGGAGTCCGCCAAGCGATCGGGCTCGATGAGTCGACGCATGCGCCCCGGGCGCCGCTGGGCGCGCGCACTTCCCCGATCGAAGCGCCATGTGCCAAGCGACAGCGCGATTATGGGCCCGACTCGTGCTGGATAGGCAAGCTGATCCCACAACCAGTGACTTACGAGAACGACTTTTTGAGTCAGACGTTGCTCTAGCGGAAGTGGTCTTTCAACCGAATGGGTGCAGCGATGCACGGACATGTTTGGGTTGCAGTCTACCCATCGCGTAGCGATGCGGAGCGAGCCTATGACGCCCTTATCCGGTCGGGCATAGGTGTTGATAATGTCAGAATGAACGAGCACAAGGGTTCGCCACGAAGCCCGTGGTACTGGCTGTTTGGCAGTACTATTCCAGCCAGCGAGCAGGAGCGCTATCGCACCCACTTTGCTCAGGGACGCTCAGCGGTCTCCGTGTTTGTGAAGGACGGGCAACCGCGAAGCAGCCTCCGTCGAATAGAGGAGATTCTAGCGCGGCAGCAGCAGCCGGTGGATGTCAACAACTTCAAGGCGGAAGGAATGCCGGGAGCCGCAGCTGCCGAGACGACGCAGGGTGAGCATGCCGAGACGACGCAGGGTGAGCAGGTGATTCCTCTTCCGAGAGAAGAATTGAAAGTAGGAAAGAAAGTCACCGAGACGGTAAGACACATCAAAACTCACGTGGTGGAAGAGCCCGTCGAGCAGGATGTAAGTCTGCAAGACGAGGAGATGCTGATCGAGCAGTGTCCTGCGACTACCCCAACTGGTGGCTCGTTGGAAGAAAGAGATTACGAAATCCACGAGCGTCATGAGGAACCCGTAATCGAGAAAGCAATGCGGACCGATGAGCAGCTGGTGGTTCGTAAAAAAGTGAAAGAGCGCACTGAGCATGTGCGCGATAAGGTTCGGAGGACGAAGGCAGATGTAGAAAAGGTCGGGGCGGAAGAGAGTCGGGGCGGAAGAGAAAAGATAACAACCAAAAGCGAGCATTGAGCTGGAAGTAGAGCGTCGAGGCTCGGTCCCCCGGTGGCGGGCGCAGAGAAATAGGCAGTCATCGGGTGCCGAACGTAGCCCCGACGGTGGGGTGTGCCGGTACTGATCCCGCGGTGATGGCCGATCGGGACCCATGCGCTCATGCGCCAGGGTGCGCGCGCGTACTTTCCGCAAATTCGATGCCGCGGGGCCCGACACGCGCCGGATTCGGGGCCGCAGGAAGGAGTGGCAGTCGTTGAGGAAGAATGTCCAGCATTGCGCGGTCGGGCAGCGAGGATGGATGCGCTCCGGACGGAGGCGGGCGACACTGGCCCGCCAGGTCTCTACCGGTAAAGATGGCAGGGCCGGCACGATCGAGTGTTCTTCCCAGTCCGTGTCGTTCTGTTCCGCACCGTTCGTCGTCGGGCTTGGCCCGGCCGGCGCCTCAGATGCCGTCAACCGTGATCTCTCCACGGCATGCTGCCAGTCGGCGGCGTCGATATGGTCGGGACGGCGGCATTCCAGGGCGGTGAGGGCGGCGGTCCCCAGAGGTGACACCTCCATCCCCCTTTGACAGCTAACAACGGTGACATTGGTGACAATGGCGGCGGCTCGCGGTAACTCGGTATTTTCAACGTTGCCGTTGTCACCGTTGTCACCATTGTCAGCTGTCAAGAGAGCGTACAGAGCAGCCCAGTCGTCGCTCACTGCGGCGCCCCCCCTCAGGCCGTCCTTGAGGCGCGGCGATACCGGATAGGCCTCCCTTCCGCGCTGCTGGCCTCCTCTCCCTTCAGCCAGGATGAGCCATCCGGCCTCGATTAGTCCCTTGCAGGCGACGTGGATGGTCTCGGCGGTGGTGAGTCCCGGCAGGCGAACGGTGTGTTGCATGTTCCGAACGTGGACCTCATCGGGGCGCTCTTTGGCGGTCCAACGGGCCAGCGTCGCCGTGTTGCGATCTTTCAAGGTGCAGGCGGCGTCGCCGTAGGTGCGCTCTGCCAGGGGCATCGCGTACTCGCTGACAAACTTGGCCGCGGCAAGGAGCGCGTCTTCCGTAATGATACCCGGTGGTGCGGCGTACCCATCCTCTACGCACCAATAGAGGTGCTCCAAATTGTACGACACCCGTAGGGCAAGGCCGCGAGCCTTGCCGATGGCGGACCGCATGAGCCCGGCTGCCGCATCCTTTCCTTCCTGCAGCAACTTCCCAAGACGTTCCAATCGCGCAACGGCGGCCTAAGTGAGTGGCACCATCAAAGGCTGCGCGCCGTTTTCACCGGGCTCGAGCATGCGCAGGCGATCGAAGGAGGCAACCGCCTTGTCAATATCCGGCGGTTTGCGTCCTATGCGGAATGGCACCGGCTCAGGCCAAAACCAGACGAACCTCGCAAAGGAGACCATCATCCGCCTCGCGCATGACCTTGGGCGAGGCGTTCGGGTTGAATGCCGCCGTGCCAGCTTACGGCAAGCCGCGGAATGACGATTGGGTCAGGATGCTTCATGCGATCCTGCCGGAACGGCCGGCCGCCGCATGCCTCGATCCAGAAACCGCGTGCACCGTTGTTATAAGCGTTCATGCCGAGCAGCCAGTCTGCCAATTCGTCGCGAGTCATGAGAACGCCTTTAGGCGCAGCGCGAGCGAGTAGAGTGGCAAGCCGTTCGATCGTGATATCGGAGAGCACGAGGCGTGGCGCGATCGGTTCCTCAGGAACAGGAGGCGGAGGTGGAGGTGGCGTCTCGCTGCTCCTCATGGCTTCTTCTCGCACTCGCGTTTTCCAGCTTTCGTGGGCCACCTTGGCGATCTCGATCGCCGCTTGCATTTGCTGCAGGTGGTCCGGAAAGTCTTTCACCATTCTTCGTCCAGCTCCGGCAGGACATCCCTATGGATGACATCAGCGCCCGGGCTTTTGCCGTCACCGCTATCGCCAACGGAACCGCACCATAAATGCGGAGGCTCAGTCCATGTCTCCCCGCCCCGCACCCACCTCGCATGCCCAATCAGGGTGCTCGCTG
>JASHRR010000116.1 GCA_030037185.1 Xanthobacteraceae bacterium
GCCCAAACTGTTCGGCGGTCTCGCGCCGCGATGCGCCCGCTTTGATAGCATCAATCACCCGTTCACGCAGGTCCATCGAGTATGGTCTCGGCATCGCCGTCCCCCCGGAAAGAGAATCAATGCCACAGACTCGCGCATTCTTAAGTCATTGGGAATCCCAATATTTCTCCGATTCCAAGGCAACGGAAACCGCTCTAAATCCGAGAAGTACTCAATTCCGACGGACGCCGCCTCCGACGGATGCCGCGACACCCGAACAGCGCATCGCCGAGCTTGAGGACGCGTCCTCACGGAGAATGAGCGCCGCCTGGAGCGCTCCGCGTAGCCGTCTATGTCTGCTTGGGGCTTTCAACTAAAAAAGACGGGGACAGGCGCGAGAACCCAGGTCGTGGCTCCAGATAAAATGTTTTAACCTGAGCGAAATCTGCTCTAATAGCGATCAGCGATTCGTGGCTACGCCGATCCCCATTTTCTGCAAATCTCTGTCGCACAAGGCGGGATCGCTTGGTGTTCGTTCGTGCAAATCGGCTGACGGTCGGACAAAAGATATTCAGGAACATGGAATCGATCCGACACTCGTATGGACTTCGGCGACAAAGACCCCAAAGCCGATAACGCTGGGTGAATTGGAACGCGGTAGCGTTCGCGTGTAATCAGGGCTGGGGCAACAGAATGAGCAAAAGGTTGAATAGATTGGCCTTGGCTGCGACGGTCGGATTCGGGGCTGTCGACCTCATTGATGTGGGAGTGGGACGGGCCGCCGATATAGCCGGCAACTCGCCGCTCAAGGCCGTGGAGCTCTACAACTGGTCGGGGTGCTACGCTGGCGCATATGTCGGTTGGGCGGCGGAGAATCAGTGGACAGCGACGGACCTGAACGGTTTCGCCCCCGCTGGTGTCAGCCAATGGGACTTCAGTCCCGGCAATGAGGGGATCGGCGGCGGCACATTAGGCTGCAACTGGCAAGCCAACAATTGGCTCGTTCTCGGCATCGAAGGTGAAGGCGGATTTCTCCACGTCGAGGGCTCCGGGCCGCAGCCTCTCATTGTTGTGCCGCCAGGTGGCGGCTTCGGAAGCGTGAGCGATACGTCAAGGGTCGGCACCGGCTACGGCTTGGTCGGCGGCCGCGTCGGCGTCGCCTTTGACCGCCTCCTTCTGTACACCAAGCTCGGCGTTGCTTTTTTTGACAGCACCGCCACGATCACTGACGCAAACAACCCCGGCTTTTTTGCCACCGGCAGCAAATTTCAGAGCCCGTTCACTGTGGGAGGCGGAGCCGAATACGCCATCTTTGACCATTGGACGGGAAAATTCGAATACATGTTCGTCGACCGTGGAACCTCTTTCAACGCGTGCGGCGGCGCGTTCTGTTGGAAGCAGGACCCCTCGACGACTCACATCGTCAAGATCGGGTTGAATTACAAGTTCTGATGAGGGGATGAGGTTTCCGCGCTCTTGATGGAGTCGACGCTGACCGGACGCTTGCCGCGACTCATCGGCGGAAGTCACGAAAGTTTCTTGTCAGCCTTGGTCCCGTATTCTTGCTCACGGGTTCGGTCCTGGCCGCGCATCTTTCTGTCAACACGGCTCCGCCGCCCGCGCTCTACAATTGGACCAGCTGCTATGGCGGCGCGCGTGTGTTGGTCTCGCCCTCAAGTCGCTCAAACGCTCCTTCCGCCTAATCCGGTGATCGCACGCATGCTGCCGGCAGAGTTGCTATTCATTCAGAAGTGCCAGATCAGGTCAGCTGCCACGATTAAAGCATCTTTCTTGTTGGGCGGAATGACGGGGGTTGCATTGAAATTACCATTGAAGGCTGGCGCCTCGAGCGCGCGGTAATACGTAAATTCCGGTCGAAGCTCGACCTGCGGCGAAAACCAGTGCTGCCAACCGATGCCGAAATCGACATAGGGTGTCTTTACCCCGGTCCGCTGACCTTCCATGTCATCGTAGAATTCGGGTCGGAAAGAGATGTTGTCCAAGGGCGAAAACTGATAGTTCAAATACATCACAGTCGCGAACACCTGCGCCGTGCAAGCGAGTTCCTTGGGGTTGGCGCACTGCGCAAAGAACGGAGCGTTGAAATTGATTCCATTGGCCGGAGTGAACGGAAAGCCGCCATTGGCGATGATACCTGCGGGATCGGTTGCGTTCAGCACATTCTTTTGTTCGAGCGAGTACATTTCCCACGCCAAATGCCAATTCGGGTTGAACCTGTGATACCAAGTTAAACCTGTCCATTGAAGATTATTGTATCCCCAGGTGCCATTATTGATGCCGTTTTCCACCACGTAGACCGCGTCCCAGCCACTATCGCTCTGCCAGCGGACGCCGGCCGTGAGGGACGGCTGGGCGCCCGGATTCTTCAGCATCGTACGGCCGGGGAACACGGGATTGGGGAATGGATTGGGCACGATCTCCCCCAGTTGCCATGGCATCGCCTCGGTGCCCACCGTCAAGCCCAACTGCAGGAACCAGTTCTTGTTGAGCGCAAGAGTACTGATAAGGCCGGTGTTGGTGTAGTTGTCGAAGGTGTAAGTCATCGAATGGGTGTACATGTAGTTGTTAGGCGCAAGCTGCGCCTCGATGTCGGGGATCGAGATGAAACGCCCCAGTCGGAACAGCAGACCCGCAGCAACCTGCGGGATGTAGAGCTCACCATAGACCATGGGGAAATCGTACCCGTTGTAAAGGTTATGGCCTAGCAGCTGATAGCTCGCCAAACCATAAGCGGTCGTGTAACGGTAGTTCTCCCCGTAGATCGCGGAAAGCCGGAAGCCCCAATCGACGTGATCAGTCTGCACGGTGTCGGGGACGCGTTCAAAATAAACAACGGCTTGATCGAGTTGGTCTCTGTTGGGTGTAAAATCATAGGCCGCTGGCCAATTGCCCCCCGGCTTCACGGTGTTGCTGCTGATGTTGCCGCCACCATTGATCCAGCCGTAGACTTGCATGTTGCCGGCCTTCAGCACCTGACCCAACCAGGTATTGGCGAGCGCCACCATCAACGGGCTGTCGACGGAAGAGGGTCGGGTTACGCCGATCCACGTAGTTCCGCCATAAGGCCATTCCGTAAACGGGTATGGCGGGGTCGTCGTCGGTGCGTCCGGCCACCCGGCGCGGCGCGCAGAAGGCGCGTTTGGATCGCTCGGCGGTGTGTCGTGGCCCCATTCGAGCCGGTAATAGTTGATGAGGCGCTCCAAGAATCCTTCGCCGAGGTAGCTATCAAGGCAGTCATATTTTCGGTAGGGGGCGTCGGGCGCCCGGCAGTCCACAGGTGGCTTATCCTTATCGTTTTCTTTATCTTTATTCTTATCCTTATCCTTATCAGACGACGACGATTTATCTTCATTGTTCGTCGCACCGCTTGTCCCAGGTGCCTTGTCGCGCGACGAAGAGTTTTCGGTCGCCTGAGCCGCGCTGATCGCCGCAATCCCTCCGAGCACGAGAAGCGTCAAGCCAATCCAACAGAAGTTTCTCATACCCTGCCCAACATGTTGTGCGTCGCTATCAGTGCGAACTCAGCAGCGAGCCTAGTGGCCTTCTTCATCGCTTGCCGTAAGTCGATTGCGGCAGTTCGGGCTTTGGCCGACGCGTCATTGACGAAGCCGCCACACGTCTGGGTCCTTCTGTTTAGATTTTTCTTTCTGTGTAGAGTTTTCTTGCCGGTTGCTTCTTTTCCTCGGTTCAGCCTTTTCTTTCTGCTCTTTCTCGGCTTTTTCAATCTGTTCTTTTTTTTCCTTCTCGGCTTTTTCTACCTCTTCTTTCTTTTCCTTCGCGGCCTTTTCTATCTGCTCAATTTGTTCTTTTGACAAGGTCGGCTCGATATGTCCGGACAAGGCAATAGCTACGACAAAAAGAAACGATAATAGAGCCCCCCAAACCGCCTCCATCACTAAATTCCTCCCACAAACCGTAGCGGGATCATTCTGCTGATTCGTCGACGAGTCCAAAGCAAACCAAGGATGCTTCAGGCCTTTTGCACAAAATTCGCGAATTGGAACACCGCTCAATGAGAGCAGAAAAGTCGAAAAACCGACATTTTGGCCCGCTTCACGGGATACCGCGCCAGGCAGCTGTTTGAAACCCGTCGTGATACATGGCGACCGACAACGATCTAAAAACAAGCCGATACTTTTGCGACAGACCTTCCCGCTTTACGGCACGCCGGTCGCTCGACGTGAGTTTATTGTGTAAAAGTCTGATGCGTGAGCCGTTTCTCTTTGCATTCTTCGCGAAATAAGCAGAGTGCTTCGACTGGTGTGCAGGAGGATTGGAGAGATGTCTATCGCAGTTCCGGTGATACTTGCTGTCCTCTTATCCACACAACTCTATGATCATTATATCGGTTTTCCAAACTATAGCTCTGAACAAAAGGACACCTCCCA
>JASHRR010001012.1 GCA_030037185.1 Xanthobacteraceae bacterium
AGACCGCGGGGAAGGCCTGGCAGGCCGAAATAAGCCAACGCGAGTGTCGCATAGCCATGCGAGGCCAACAGCGGCGCGCCAAAACGGACCGGCAGCCCGCCATCAGAGCCGCCCAGAACGATGACCGCGGGATGCGGGCCATCGCCAGGCGGGAGGTACCACGCGCCGCGTAGGCCATCCTCCTCGAGCCGCTTGAAAGTGACACCGGGTCCGACCATGGCGCGGATGACGCTCGCCTCCGCCCGCTCGCCGTTCTCGGCCGCGGCCCGAAAAGCCACAGTCACCGGCAATCGGATGCTCGTGGTCGGTGCGTCCGACTCTGGCCACGCAAGCCGTTCCATCGACCAGATGAGACCCATGGGCGAAACGCCCGCATAGGAACCGGCGACGGGCGCTGTGGTCCCAACATCCACTCCACCGTCGGCACCGGCGACAAACGTCGCCGCCGATCGCCAACGGAAATGTTCCCGCGTGACCATCTCTGCCGTCACCATCACAGGCTGTCTGGGGGCGAAACCGGAGAGTCGGATGCTGAGCGGAATGTCCTGAAGGTCATTGTCCGGTTGGACTCGAATGGCCGGACCCGCCGCAGCACTGATGCGTGGGGGGGCTATGACGGCCGATGCCGCAGCGCCGCTTACAAAATTCCGGCGGGAAAGGCCAATCCGCGGATTCATTTGGCCATTGATTCGACGATGACGTGCGCATCCGGCACATCACAATTCGGGGTTGTCAGCAACATCCGTTTTGGCCCTCCACATCGGAGAGATAGGTTGCCCAGTTGCGCCCTCTGAACTGAGAGTAAGTCGCTTGTAGAAACCGTAACGGGCGAAGTTTTCCATATCTGTCATCTTGACTGGGCGCAGCGGATCAAAATTGCCTAGCCTCCTCGATTGTTTGCCGCCGACCCCTGATCGCCGTATGGCGCTGTATAAACCCGGTGTCCGCAACTTGTAAGATCTCGTTGCATCGAACGTTGCAGTGAATCGACCGTAGTCGATTACAAGCCCGTTTGCGCCGAATCCCGACTGCGAAAAGGCCACTCAACGAATTTTGAAAGCGGAAATTGAAAATCCCGAATGACATGTGGCGCAATGTCCCTTGCCGGAAAACAATATCTCGGCCCTCTTACCTCGTCCTTAGTTAGATTTTCCTTTCGCTCCATGAAACTTCCAACCTGGGCTGGTCTGAATTCCGATTGAATAAATACCGCTATTGACCGCGCGTGATCTGTATACTCCAGGCTATCAAGCGGTTTAACTAGGGTTAACACCTCATTAACCATGTTGAGATTCAAAAAGGGCGGGTACAAGACTTTCAAGCTGGAGCCACACACAGATCTGGTTAATTGAGCTTGCAGAAAGGTGAAGGTGAGCCAATTGATTTCCCGGCTCCTCCGCCACATCAACCTGACCTTTAAAAAAATACACGCGTCCAAACAAGATCAGTCCGACGTCGTCGCGGCCCGTGAGGCGTTGCGGAAAGAACAGAAAATCCTTGATCCGAAATAACTTATCTTCATCGATGAGACCGCCGCCACCACCAAGATGACCCGCCTCTATTGGCAGGGCTCCGCAAGGCAAACGGCTCGTTGATAAGGTGCCACACGGCCACTAAACAGCGACTTTTATATGCGGGCTGCGCTATGATGGCGTCACGGCCCCGTTTGTGCTGGATGGCCCGATGGATGGACCCCACTTCTTGGCCTATGTCGACAGATCGTCTTTCTGGACATGTTTCCACTCACAAGGTCGACGGGGTTGAAGACGCAATCGCGGCTCGCGGCGCATGCGCCGTTTTCCCGCCGACTTACAGTCCGGATCTAAATCCCATCGAACCACTCTTCGCAAGGCTCAAATCGTTCTTACGCAAAATGAAGGACAGTCTTCCGCGATCTCAATTGTGGTCTCCTGCGGCCTGTTCGATAAACCCATTGACGTCCGGTGGGGGGCGGCCCTTTGGCTTCGCCGAATAAGGTGTCCGCACGTCAGCCGTATCAGGTCAATTTCGGTCCGTGGAAATCCAGGATTCATTCTTCTCCGATTCAATCTTTTCGGCTCCCTCGCGGCCCGAGACCTCAAGAACGAAATCGTCACTCGATCGGTAGGGCAAAACTCTAAAACCCCCCGTCTTCGTCGGCCAGCTCGTGCGGCTCGCGATCTGCTCCGTCCACACATTTACGAAACGGGCTGGCCTCGCGGAGTTCCCGTCCGGCGGCCTCCACATAGGCGCGCTCGCGCCTGAGATAGTCGTCGATCGCCCGGCGGAAGGCGGAATCGGCGATGTGGTGCGCCGAGTAAGTGGTGTTGGGCAAATAGCCTCGTGCGAGCTTATGCTCGCCTTGGGCTCCGGCTTCGACGCGCGCAATCCGGTGGTCGATCGCATATTCGATTGCCCGATAGTAGCAGATCTCGAAATGCAGGAATGGATGATGCTCGATCGCGCCCCAATGGCGGCCGAACAGCGTGCTGTCGCCGATGAAGTTGATCGCCCCTGCGATGAAGCGACCGGCGCGTTTCGCCATGATCAGGACGATCTCGTTCGCCATGGTTTGCCCGATCAGGGAAAAGAATTCGCGGGTCAGGTAGGGCCGTCCCCACTTGCGCGAGCCGGTGTCCATGTAGAATGCGAAGAACGCATCCCACGCGGCCTCGGTGAGATCGGCGCCGTTCAGCGAGACCACCTCGATGCCGGCGGCAAGCGCGTCGCGGCGCTCGCGCCTGATGGTCTTGCGCTTGCGCGAGGACAGGGCGGCGAGAAAATCGTCGAAGGTCGCAAAGCCGCCATTCTCCCAATGGAATTGCTGGTCGGTGCGCATGAGGAATCCGCGTTCGCCGAGCGCAGCCCATTCCGCCTTGGTCATGAAGGTGATGTGAGCCGAAGAGGCGCTGCGCAGTCTTGCCAGTTCGACGAGACCCGCGGCCAGCGCGGACCACGTGACATCGACGTCGGCGTCCGGCGCCACCATCAGGCGGTGCCCGCTTGCGGGCGTGAACGGCACCGCGACTTGAAGCTTCGGATAGTAGCTGCCGCCGGCGCGCTGGTAGGCTTCCGCCCAGCCGCGGTCGAACACGTATTCGCCGCGCGAGTGGGATTTGAGGTAGCACGGCGCGACCCCGATGATGGTGCCGTCCGCCGTCTCGGCGACGAGATGCTGCGGCTGCCAGCCGGTGCGCGCCGTCGCCGATTTCGACGTTTCGAGGGCGCACAGGAAGGCGTGCCGCGTGAACGGGTTAGCGCCCGCGCCGCCTGCGCAGGCGTCCCAGGATGCCGCCGCGATATCGCCAATCGAGGCAAGCACGCGAATGCGCAACGCGTGACCGGCAGCGACCTGCGGGAATTGCGCGTCCTTAGCGGCGTCCTTTGGGTCGGTCTTGCGGAACATCCTCGTGGGCTTACCCATCCTGAACAAAGCTGTGTTCATTCATTCGCTGTCGTGGCCCGCTTGTCCCGGCCATCCTTGCCGAGGATCCCCGAGAAACACGTGCGTGCAGGCATGGCGCCTCAGAGATGCTTCGATCTGGTCGAAACGCGCTCCAGACGATCACAGTGTATGCATCTGCGCCCGCAGTTCAAATCGAATTCCCGTCTCACCCGCACGACAGCAACTTATGCCCAATTCACAAGGATAACTGTGATGTCCGATCTTTGCTTACCCAGCTGTCTGTGTATCCCATTTGTGTACCGCTCTGCAACCTCGTTTCGATGCAAAGGGGAAATTTC